>JADFQF010000201.1 GCA_022561955.1 Chloroflexota bacterium
CGGGAAAAGAGGCCTGGAAGCAATTCCCCGCCAACGTAAACGTGTCGGCGGCGCTCAGCATGGCGGGCGTCGGGCCCCACGAGACCACTATCCGCATCTACGCCGATCCAACCGTGGACCGCAATACCCACGAAATTCAGGTCGAGGGCGAGTTTGGCCGGCTGACCATAAAGATAGAAAACGTTCCCTCTTCCACGAATCCCAAGACCGGCGTGCTCTCGGCCCTGTCCGCCCTGGCTACCCTGAAGCGCATAACGGGCACCGTCCAAATCGGCACCTGATCCTTTGAGCGGGAGTAGTTCCTCATGAAAGTAGAAGAGATCGCCGAGCTCTTGAACGCCCGGGGCGCTACAGTCTCCGTGGCCGAGGCCGATACCTGTGGCCTGATCGGCTACATGCTCAGCACCGTGCCCGGCAGCTCCAAGTTCTTTCCCGGCGGCGTCATCGCCTACACGGGCGGAATAAAGCAGAAGGTCCTGGGGGTCCCCGACGAGCTATATGAGACCGCAGGGAGCGTCAGCTCGGAGATGGCGATCGCCATGGCCACGGGCGTACGCAATCTCATCGGCACCGACTACGCTGTCTCGGTGACCGGCGTGGCGGGCCCCACGGGCGGAAGCTCCGGTCTACCTATCGGCACGTTTTACATAGGCATAGCGGGCCCCGATGGGTTGGAGGAGGCGGAGCGCATCCACACCGACGCGGGCGATCGCGACGGCAACAAGCGCCAGTCGGCCCAGGCTACGCTAGACCTGCTCGGCAAGCATCTGAAGGCGTCATCGTAAGGGGGTCACCTCTCCCCCAGGTAATTTCCAAGCTAACTTTGTCTTAAGTCGCCCCCTCTCCGTCCACGGAGAGGGGGACCGGGGGAGAGGTTAAACGCCTTTTCTCAGATACTTTCGCCTATTTGTAGGGAGAGGTTCGAAGGCCGGGACCTACGCCGCGACGATCATGCCGTTCCGCATCTCGAGCGTGGCCTTGAGCTTGTGCATGAACAGGAACTTCTTGCACTCCAGGTCGATCCGGCGAATGTATGGCGCAAGGGCATTTGATACCAGGACCTCGACGCCGTCCTGTCTCACTACCTGGTAGTTCCTGGTGTTCCGGTTGCCGATGTAGGTGTCGACCGACACCTCGGTGTACTTGGCCGATCAGTTGGATACGCAGATCAGGTCCAGCGCCGCACGGCCGCCCTTTTTCGTTATGTGCGCCAGCGCCTCTTCCGTGAAAGACAGCTTCACCACTCACCTCCGAAACAGACCGCTGCAGAAAATCCCACGGCATCACGTTCACGACATGGCCGCAGAATATATGATGCCCTGCGGGAAAATGGGATTCAACAGCTCCCTTATACAATGGACCGAGAAGCAGGTCTCGGACCAAAAACTTCAGACCCGCCAGATGTTATAATCCGACGACGTTGCCCCGTGCTCCCGCCTGAGCGGGTCGGGGTGCTCCAAACATTTTCGGGGTTGCTGATGAACTCATTCTCTTTCGACAAGTTTACGCTATCTAACGGCCTGGACGTCATTCTCCAGGAGGACCATGCCCTGCCGGTGGCCGCCGTCAACATCTGGTACCACGTCGGCTCCAAGGACGAGGAGCCCGGCCGGACGGGATTCGCCCACCTCTTCGAGCATGTCATGTTCGAGGGCTCCAAGAACCACAACCAGAGCTTTTTCGATCCGCTGCAGAAGGTCGGCGCCGTACTCAACGGCTCGACCTCCAACGACCGAACCAACTACTGGGAAGACGTGCCTTCCAACTATCTCGAGCTGGCGCTGTGGCTGGAGTCCGACCGCATGGGATTCCTGTTGGACGCGTTGGACCAGGGCCGCTTCGACATCCAGAGGGAAGTCGTCAAGAACGAGCGTCGGCAGAGCTACGAGAACAGGCCCTACGGCATGGCCGGCCTCGTGTTGCAGTCCGCCGTGTTCCCGACGCCGCACCCGTACTCGTGGCCGGTGATAGGCTCCCAGGAGGACCTCGACTCCGCCGCCCTGGAGGACATTCACGCCTTCTTTCGGCGCTTCTACGCGCCGACAAACGCGAGCCTTGCCATCGTCGGCGACATCGATAGGGCCAGGGTCAAGGACATGGTCGAGCGCTATTTCGGGGACATCCTCCCCGGGCCGTCAATAACCAGGGTCGGCAAGATGGACTCCGACCTGCGAGGAAGGGTCTCCCTGACCATGCAGGACCGCGTGCAGCTCTCGCGGCTGTACCTGGTATGGCCGACGTCGCCCGCTTTCAGCGAGGACGAGGCCCCCCTGGACATGCTCTCCACGGTCCTGGGCGACGGCAAGAGCTCGCGGTTTTATCGCTCTCTGGTCTATGAAAAGCAGATCGCCAGAGACGCTCGCGTCATGCACCACGCGCAGGAGATAGCGGGCGAGTTCCACATCCAGGTCACGGCCAATCCCGGTCACTCCCTCGAAGAGATCGAGGAGGCCGTGAGATTCGAGCTGGACCGGATAGTCAAGGAGCCTCCGACGGAGAAGGAGATGACCCGCGCCAGGAACCGTGTGCAAAGCCACTACGTTCGTCAGACGCAGAAGTTCGGAGGGTTCGGAGGCAGGGCCGACCTTCTGAACTCTTACAATACGTATCTTGGCGACCCCGGGTACATGAGAAAGGACCTGGACCGCTATCTGGCCGTTAGCTCCGAGGATGTAGTCAGAGTGGCATCCACGGTGCTGGGACGGGATCACGTAGGTCTCACCGTCTTGCCGGAAGAGTCTCTGAGCGCGGCGCCCAGCGTCGTTGACCGCGCGAGTGCTCCAGCGGCATCGGGCGCGCCGTCCTTCGAACCCCCGGTCCCCGAACGCCGTAAGCTTGGGAACGGGATGAGTGTCGTCGTCCTGGAGAGGACCGGCGTCTCCCTGGTGGCGATGGGTCTCCTCTTACGCTCCGGCGCCGTCGACGACCCCACGGACCAGCCCGGCCTGACCGACATGATGATGGCCCTTCTGCCGGAAGGGACCACTAACCGCGACAGCCGGCAGATATCCGACGATATGGAGTTCCTGGGGGCACAGCTTTCCAGCGAGGCCTCGCGGGAGCACGCAATTCTGTCCACGGAGGCCCTGACGCAGCACTGGGCCGAGGCCCTGGAGATAATCTCCGACGTCGCGAAAAACGCGAGCTTCCCCCAGGAGGAGATCGAACGTGTCCGCAGAGAGCACATCACCGACCTCCAGAGGATTTCCGACAACCCGACGACCATCGCCCTTCGCGCATCTCGCAGGCTGGTGTTCGGCGCGGATACTCGATACGGCCATCCCCTTTCAGGCACGGAAAAATCCGTAGGTTCGCTGGACAGAGAGGGCATCGTCAAGCACTTCGGTCGGATGCTGAGGCCGGACGAAGCTACCCTGCTTGTCGTCGGCGACGTCTCTATGGCCGACGCGCTGTCCCAGGCGGAATCAAGGTTCGGAGACTGGCGGTCCGATGGGGCGCCCCACGACGAGGGCGGCGACGGATACCTCAAAGACGTGAGGGAAGCCACGACGATATACCTCGCCGACAAGCCCGGCGCCGCACAGTCGGTCATAAGGTCCGGTCACCTTACGATTCCCAGGCATCACGAGGACTATCACGCCCTGAATCTTGCGAATTACATATTCGGCGGCCAGTTCGCGGCCCGCTTGAATATGAACCTGCGCCAGGACAAGGGGTACAGCTACGGCTACATGTCGTCGATAGACTGGTTCACCCACGGCTCCGCGTTGATGGCGGGAGGAGCGGTCCAGACCGATGTGACGAAGGAGGCCGTGGCCGAGACCCTCAAGGAGTTTACGGACATCCGGGGTGGACGCCCCATAACCCAGGACGAGTTCGACAACGCCCGAGACGGTATCCTACGAGGGCTGCCGTCTCAGTTCGAGACATACGGCCAGACCCTCCACCAGCTTGTGAGGCTGGTCTCCTTTGACCTTCCCGACGACTATTTCGTCCAGTACGTCGAAAGGCTGAAAGACCTGTCTCTGGCCGACGTGCTTCGCGCCGTAAAGGAAAGATTCGACGGCGATCATCTCAAGGTGCTCGTGGTTGGCGACGCCTCCATCGTGGAGCCCGGCCTGAAAGAGCTCGGTCTACCGGTAGTCCGCGTGGACTTCGAGGGCCGTGTCCTGGACTAAAACGAAGGCAAAGCTCGAGTCATCAGGAAGATTCCCGAATCACCGACAGTCGATGATGACGCTCACCCGAAGTCGGAATTATGAAGGCAGACTATGACTGAAAGCGTTCGACCGGAGCGGTTGCGGCTCATGGACACCTTCCGCAACCGGTTTTACACGCCTATATACGTGGCCGTTGCCGGCGGCTTTCTCTACCGCGAAGGCC
>JADFQF010000202.1 GCA_022561955.1 Chloroflexota bacterium
CATACCCTGTCCCCCGTCCCCAAACCCTCTAGAAGTTACAGGTTGAACTGAGGGTCCAGGTAATTCTTTTCCTTGGCGTAGACCTGGAGCCGGCCACGGGTCGTGTCGGTCACGATTAGCCGGTCCTCCTCGTCGATGGCCATGCCCACGGGGTGGGAGAACAGGCCGAGGGCGGTCTTGTCCTTCACACGCCGATACGCCTTGACGACGTCGGGATTGGACTCCACGACCTCTTTCGCCCACGACGAAAACTCGACGGCATCGCCGTAGAGCGCGGTTATGGTGCCGCCTTCCGGGTCGTAGATCTGGACGCGCCTGTTGCCCCAGTCGGAGACGTAGACGTCGCCTTCGCTGTCCACCGCGACTCCGGCCGGATGGTCGAGCTCACCGCCGGGACCGCTCGCCGCGCCGAATTCCAGCTTGAACTCACCGTCGGGCGAGAACTTCTGGACCCGGTCGTTGCCCCAGTCGACGACGTAGACGTCGCCGTCCTTGTCGACCGTAATGCCCCAGGGTCGGTTGAACTGGCCGTGCTCCGTTCCCTCTTCGCCGAAGGTACTCAGGAACTGTCCGTCCTTTGTGAACTTCTGTACCCGGTGGTTGCCGGCATCAGAGATGTACAGGTTGTTCTCCGAGTCGAAGGCAAGGCCTGTCGGGGCATCTAGCTGCCCCTCATTGGCTCCCGCCTCTCCCCAGTGGCCAATCTCCTGACCATCCGAGTCGTAGACCATGACCTTGTTCTCATGCTCGTCGGAGCAGTACAGGTTGCCGTCCTTGTCAACGGCTAGGGATGAGGGCCAGGTTAGTCCGCCGCGGCCGAAGTCCCCGAGGAACTTCTCGTCGATGGTCACCTTGCCGATGCGTTTGTTCGGGGCGACAACACCTCCGGCGCCCTCCTGCCCTCTGCTAAGCACGTAGATTACGCCTCCCGGAGCCAGGGCGACATCCATCGGCTGCGAGAAGCCGTTGCCCGCGGCCGCGTTGCGGCCGATCGTGTGGCTGTAGTTCCAGGTGCGGCCTGCTATTGTAGTTGTTAGCATCGCGATTCCCTCACTGTCTATAAGGCTGAATTCAGGGGAACATCGAGTTGGCTCCGGCGGGTCCGGTCATGTTCGGGCGCCGCCGGAGACTAGCTCGTTTTATCAAAGGTCTTCTTTAGGAGTGGCCGTTCGTCTCGATGAACTTGGGCTGCTCGAAGGTGCCGTTCACGATCGGCACGGGGTCCAGCTTCAACCAGTCCTCGAGAATCGTGCTGTAGACGCCTCTGTAGTCCAGGTTGGGAACAAGGTCGCCCTGCTCCAGCGCTTCCGGCCGCGTGTCGGGATACTCGCTGTACATGCCGCCCTTGACGCTCGGGCCGATGGCGAACGCGACGCCGGCAGCGCCGTGGTCGGTGCCCGAGCCGTTGTCCCGGACCCTGCGTCCGAACTCCGAGAAGAGGAACATGACGACATTGTCGTCGGTGCCCTGCTCTCTGAGATCGTCCCAGAAGTCGGCCACGGCCTCGGCGGTGTCGGTCCAGAGCTGAGAATGCAGCGTTGCCTGCGCGGCGTGGGTGTCGAAGCTGCCGTAGTCGCAGTAGAAGAACCGTGTGCCTAGATCGGCCGCGTGGACCATGGAGATGTCACGAAGCTTCTTGGCGATGGGGCTGCTGCCGTACTCTATGCTGGACTTGTACTGCTGGGGCGCTACCTTCAAGATGTCCGCGCCCTTTAGCGCGTCCAGTCCGGTCTGGCCGAGGTAGTCCATGACGGGCCCTGAGCCTATGGCCGGCGCGTACATGTTGGCGAACCTCTGAAGCACTTTGTCGCGCTGTTCTTTCTGCTCGATACTGGTGAGCAGACCGTAGTTGGAGACGTCGGCGACTGAGGCGACGGAAACACCGGGAGCCACCAGGGCCCTGGGAAGGGCCTGGCCCACGTTGACCGTCGTGATCGGGTTCTCGCCATTGGGGTCGAACTCGCGGGTCGCTCGGGCAACCCATCCTTCCGTGCCGACTGTATTCGGCTCACAGGTGTGCCAGATGTCCATGGAGCGGAAATGCGACCTCGGCGAGTTCTCATAGCCGATTCCGTGAATGATGGCCATGTCGCCGCTGTCGTAGATATCCTTCATCGGGCCCATGGCGGGGTGCATCCCAAGCTTATCGTCCAGCTTGAGCACACGCTCCTCGGGAATCCCGAGAGACCTTCTGGAATCGTAGTAATTGCCGTCCGTAAACGGAATTATCGTATTGAAGTAGTCGTTGCCACCAGTCAACTGAAGAACAACCACGACTGGCGGTTTACTGGTCGTTGTCATTAGTCCCTCCTAAAGATGCTTCCTGAATAAGGTTGGCCGCCTATCCGAATTGGTACTCTCTCGTTGCGCCGATGAGCGCCAACATCTCGCCAGTCCGCTCGGTTGACTTCTCGTAGTTCTCGTTGCCTTCCCAGTTTATATCGCCGTCGGTCTCTGCATGGGAAATAAGCTCGGTGCGGGTGAGGTCGGCCATTTCGATCGGTCCCATGAGATCGAGGCACTGGTCTACAAACTGCTCGGGGCTCATCATGGGGCCGTTGGAGCCGGCTACTCTCTCCACGATTCTCTTCACGCCCGGCAGGTCCGTGTTGCTGATGCGGTCCGCCACGAAGTTGACCCGCTTCACCAGCGAGCCGCTGTTGATCCACTCGTGTCCGGTGTGCCAGCCCTCGACGCTGGGCGGGTCCAGGATATCCTGGCCCATGTATCCGGGCTCCTTGGCAACCGCCTCGAGTCGGGGATCGGGGCCCTTCATGTCTCCGGTCAATCGGAGCGTCCCTACGACGACCTCGGTCGGGCTCTTGACCTTCTTGTACGTGGCCGCCTTGAAGAAGTCGGACTTGAACATCATTCGCAGAACCGGCTTAATCTCAAAGTCGTTGTCCACGAAGGTGTCTATCATCTGCTGGATGGCTTCGGGGTCTCGTGGCTCCTCGATGTCCCAGGCGGGGACCTGCGGCTCGTCCGCCACGAAGAAGTTGTACAGGTGCCTGCAGATGAACTTCGGGCACGCCGGCTGCTGCAGGATGATGTCGATGATGTCGTTGCCGTCGAGATTCCCGGTGTGGCCCAGGAAGGTCTTCTCGGTGTTGTCGTGGTCCTCGGCCAGGAACTCGAAGTGCCACGGGAAGCGGCCGTACGGGAATCGAGGCATCTTGGCGCCTATGGTCCAGCCCGTGAAGGCCCTCGAGCACTCGTAGACGTCCTTCTCAGTATAGTTGCCGACTCCCAGGGAGAAGAGCTCCAGCAATTCACGTCCCCAGTTCTCGTTGGGGGCGTGCTTGTGGTTCTCGTTGTTGTCCAGCCAGAAGATCATGGCAGGGTCACTGGCAAGCTTTACCAGGAGGGTCCGGTAGTTGCCCATGCCCTCATCGCGGAACATCTGGATCTGGTCGAGAAGATGGTTGCAGTTGTCGACCTTGGAGTTTCCGGTAGCGAATACGTGGTGCCAGAACAGGGCCACCTTTTCCTGCAACGGCCGCTTCGTGTTCACCATCCAGTAAAGCCAGTTGGCCTGCCCGGGAGCCGCCGCTCCTCCAGGCACCTCTGTGATCGGATGATATCGATAAAGAGTATAGTCGTCGACGGGCTCCTGGCTTTCGTAGTCGAGTAGCTTCTCGACGGTGGCCTCGTAGCCATCTTCGGCCATCGTCTCTATCTCGTCGCGTGTCGCGCCAAATCCCGTACGCCTCATCAGATGGGCAAATAGGGAAATGTCCTCTTTAGTTACCATGCATGTCCTCCTTCCAGTAGCTGACTTGCCAATTACGTTATTGACCAGGGTTATTTACCGCCATTGCAACCTCGGCAACAACGAAAACCTCCGGGTTCGCGTCACCTCTTTTCCTAAGTCGATTATTTCCCCGGCTTACCCCCGTTCTCCTGCGAATCGGAGTCGAGAGGATTGCCCTGACAATCCGGGCACACGCCGTAATAGTCCACCCGGCGGCGCAAAATACGGTATCCCGTGGAGCTTGATATGTCCTCGAATGGGTCCTTCAGCTCCCCGATGTCCAGGTCCTCCACCTTCTCGCATACCTCGCAGACGAGATGCGGATGGGACTTGGGAATGCGTCCATCGTAACGGTTGGAGGCTCCGCTAAATTCGATTTCCAGTACCTGGTCTGTCTCCTTTAGCAACTCTATGGTGTTGTAAATGGTGGCCAGGCTCGTGCCGGGATAGTAGCGCTTCACGCCTTCGTGAATCTCGCTTACAGAGGGGTGACGGTCGCTGGCAAGGAGCACCTCCAGAAGGCGCTGACGCCGAGGTGTTATGGCGACTCCCCGCTCGGCCAGCGC
>JADFQF010000004.1 GCA_022561955.1 Chloroflexota bacterium
CGGCCAAGGCCTACGCCGACATGGCCGCCTTCCTCACGGAGCAGTACTTGCCCAATGCCGACGAAAGAGACGCGGTGGGCAGGGAGCGGTACTCGCTGTCTTCTCGCGCCTTCAACGGCGTGGAGCTCGACCTTGAGGATACCTACGAATGGGGATGGCAGGAGCTTCGCTGGGTGGAGTCGGAGATGGCGGCGACGGCGGAGCGGATTCTTCCCGGTGGCGGTGTCGAGGCCGCCAAGGAGCTCCTGGAGACGGACCCTGCGCGCGCAATAGACGGAGTCGATAATTTCCAGCATTGGATGCAGGACTTTCAAGACCGGGCCATATCAGAGCTGAACGGGACCCACTTCGACATCGCCGAGCCGATAAAGCGGATCGAGGCCTTGATCGCCCCTCCGGGCGGCGCGCTGGCCATGTACTACACCTCGCCTTCCGAGGACTTCAGCAGGCCGGGCAGGACATGGTATCCCACGGGTGGGAAGACGCGATTCCCGCTGTGGGGAGAGGTCTCCATCGCGTACCATGAGGGCGTGCCGGGCCACCATTTCGAGCGGGCGACTGCCAAGTATCTGACAGGCCGGCTTTCGCGGTTCCAGAGCGTGATGGGCGGCACTTCGGGATACATCGAGGGATGGGGCCTCTATGCCGAGCGCCTCATGGGCGAGCTCGGCTACCTGGAAAATCCGGACTACTACCTGGGAATGCTGCGGGCGCAGGCGCTGCGCAGTGTCCGCGTCATAATAGACATCGGCATGCACCTGGAGCTGCCCATACCCAGCGGCTCGGACTTTCATCCCGGCGAGGTCTGGAGTCCCGAGCTTGGGCTCGAGTTCATCCAGCAGCGCAGCCACTTCCCGCAGGACTTCGTGGCCAGCGAGGTGGACCGCTACCTGGGCATGCCGGCACAGGCGATAAGCTACAAGGTCGGCGAGCGGGAGTGGCTCTCGGCCCGCGAAGAGTCCAAGCGTCGAATGGGCGCCGACTTCGACCTGAAGGACTTCCACAACCGCGCCCTGAGCATCGGGCCCATGGGCCTGGCGCAGATGCGCCGCGAGCTGACGCGGGCGTAGACCAGCCCCGCGGCTAAAGCCAGATTCATCCGCCTCAGGCGAGCGCCGTTGAACATCATTAGGGGATATAATCAGACTGAACGCAGAGCCTAATAAATAATGCAGTGGCATAGTTCGATATTTCGGGATAGAAGCATTGATCCAAAAAAAGACGGTGCCGTCATTGGAGCGGATTCGCGAGCTGCTTGTTCCCTTCTTCAGCCGGAGCGCAGCCAAGAAGGCGGTCGTGTTTGGGTCGTATGCGCGAGGGGAAGCGGACGAATATAGCGATCTGGACCTGATTATCGTCGCCGAAACCGAGACGCCGTTCCTGGAAAGGTTTCGGGACTATACGGGCATATACGAGATATGGCCTAAGGGTCTGGACATGCTGATCTATACGCCCGACGAGCTCGAACGTATGCAGGACGAAGAAAATCCCTTCGTGACTCATGCCCTGGGCGAGGGCATTGTCATCTATGAAGAATAGCGAGGCAGACGGCAGGCGGTGGCTGAGTCAGGCTGAGAATGACCTCGGCGCGGCCCAGCTCATGGCAGAGCGAGCATTTTACGCTCAGGCCTGCTTCATGTGCCATCAGGTGGCGGAAAAGGCCCTGAAGGCGCTGGCATATTACCGCGGCGACAGGTACGTACTCGGCCACTCGCTACTTGAGCTACTGCGTGAGATCGTGGGCACGTTTCCTGAAATGTCTCAATTCGAGTCGCTCATGGGGGTCTTGAACCAGTATTACGTCCCCACTCGATATCCCGATGCGCTGCCCGGAGGGACTCCATTCGAGACGTACAATCAGGGGCAGGCCGAAGAAGCTGTAAGAGGCGCGAGCCGTCTCGTCGATGCCGCAAAGGGGCTCATTCCCAACTGAGCCTGCGGGCAGACCTCTGCTTTCGTGCCGGTCGCCCAACGGGTTATAATGTCACCTGCACGTAAATTAAGTCCGACAATCGTCTTATTCATGCCGGAAGAGAGGTCTATCGAAAAATGGCTACTCGTGTAGGTATCAATGGCTTCGGTCGCATCGGCAGGCAGGTGCTCAGGGCAATCATGGAGCGCCATCCCGACAAGTTGGAGGTCGTGGCGGTGAACGACCTCGCCGACACAAAGACCAACGCACACCTGTTCAAGTACGACAGCAACTATGGCAGATATCCAGGCGAGGTGGAGGCCACGGACGACGGCCTTCTGATCGACGGCAAGATCATCAAGGTGCTGTCGGAGCGCGACCCCTCCAACTTGCCCTGGGGCGAAAACGGCGTGGACGTCGTCGTGGAGTCCACCGGCATCTTCACCGATGGCGCCAAGGCTGGAGGCCATCTGAAGGGCGGTGCCAAGAAGGTAATCATTTCCGCGCCCGCAAGCAACGAGGACATAACGCTGGTGCTGGGTGTGAACGAGGACAAGTACGATCCTCAGAAGCACAACATACTCTCCAACGCGTCCTGCACGACCAACTGCATCGCGACGATGGTCAAGGTCCTCCACGACAGCTTCGGTCTCGAACAGGGCCTCATGACCACCATCCACGCCTATACCAATGACCAGAATATACTCGACCAGGTGCATTCGGACCTTCGAAGGGCCAGGGGCGCGGCACAGAACATCATCCCCACGTCGACGGGCGCCGCCCGTGCGGTGGGGCTCGTTTTGCCCGAGCTCAACGGCAAGATCAACGGCATGGCGTTTAGAGTGCCGACGCCGACCGGTTCGGTCACCGATTTCGTGGCCACGCTCAAGAAGGGCGCATCCAGCGACGAGATCAACTCGGCCTATCAAGAGGCGGCGTCCAACGGCTTGAGCGGCATTCTCGAATACACCGAAGAGCCAATAGTCAGCTCCGACATTATCCAGAATCCGCACAGCTGCATCATCGACGGCCTTTTGACCATGACGATGGGCGAGAACATGATCAAGGTCGTGGGATGGTACGACAACGAGTGGGGCTACAGCTGCCGCACCGCCGATCTCGTGGCGTTCCTCGTGGACAAGGGCATCTAGTCTTAACCCCCAATCCCCAGCACCCAGTCCCCCTGGGGGCCGGGGGTAAGGGGTTGGGGTCACCATCTATGGTGGAAGCCGGAGAGATTCAAGGGCGCATCCAGCTCATTCGCGGCCTGTCCAACGAGCTGGCCGCTTTTTTCTATACCCTGCCCGACGATGTCTGGAGGAACCCGGAACAGTTCGGGAGCCCTTGTGAGGACTGGAAGGTCGCCGACGTGGTCACGCACCTTATCCAGGTCGGCGACATGTTCTTTCAGAGCATTACTCGTGCGCTCGACGGTGACACGACACCGCCCATGGCCTATAGCGTACCCACGCCCGAGGAGTCGCTCGCCCAGCTCGTGGAGCTGCGCGACGCATATTTCGAAGACCTCTTTTACGAGTTCAACGCTGGCTGCCGGCGTCTTAACTCGCTGCTGGTCTCACTAGGCCCGGAGCAATACGACCTTCCGGCGTGGCATCCCGCCGGGGCGTTTCCGGTCTCCCAGCTCATAACCCGGCGCGCCTTCGAGCTGGCCGTGCACGGGTGGGACGTAAGGTACTCCTTCGACCGGTCGGCAAGGCTGAACGCCGACGCCCTGCCCTTCCTGGTCGATAACCTGTGGAGCTTTCTGCGTTCCGATTCCGAGGCGACGGCGGAGTTGAACGCGTCCGTGGTCTACAGGTTCGACTTGGACGGTCCGGAGAAGGTCAGCTACGACGTCGCCGTCTCAAGCGGAGACTTCGACGCCGGGCCATCGAAAGATCGAAAGGCGGACGTTACCTTCCGGTGCGACGCCGACACGTACATTCTGTTCGTCTTGGGTCGGCTGCCCTTTAATCGCTCGGTGCGTCGAGGGCGCCTGTCCTTCGAGGGCGACGAAGAGCCGGCATCCCGGTTCACGAGCTGGTTCCGGCCCGTCTAAAAGTATGTCTGCTCGATTCAGGCGGCGTTAATACTCCCTAGTGAGGAAAAAGCTTCGGCAAGCCTTCGCGTTCCCGTGGCTATCTGCGCCTCATCAACGCCCGTGTATCCCAACAGCAGGCCACCCTGCTCCGGCGGCTCGAAATAGTAAATGGACAGCGGCGTGGCTTCGACATCGTGTTGCGCCGCGAGCCGTTGAGCCAGTCTGTCGTCGACGCCCTTTGCCAGGCGGCCTATGAGCTCCATGCCCGAGGACGAAGGCCGCACCTCCATGAGGCCTCGAAGGTCTCGCTCGACCGATTCCACCAGCGCCTCCTGCCTCTCGGCGTAGAGCGAGCGGGTGCGTCGGATGTGCCTCTCGAAGTGGCCTTCCACCATGAAGTCGGCCAGGACGGCCTGCTCCAGCGAAGGCGACCCTCTGTCAATGAGCTCACGAGCGGCGACGAAGGTATCGACGAGGTCCTGAGGCACCACCATGTATCCGATCCTGAGCGACGGGAACAGGGTCTTGCTGAACGAGCCCACGTAGATGACGGAGTCCTCCTGGTCCAGCCCTTGCAACGCGGCTATGGGCAGTCCGGCGTACCGATACTCGCTGTCATAATCGTCCTCCAGGACCCATGAGTGATTGCGGGCCGCCCAGTCCAAAAGCTCCAGCCTCCTGGAAAGGGTCATGGTGATACCCAGCGGATATTGATGGGAAGGAGTCACATATGCGAGCCTGGCGTTTGGGGCCCTGTCGATTCCCGCGGCTATGTCCAGCCCTTGCGAGTCCACGGGCACGGGCACCACTTCGGCCCCCGCACCCTGGAAAGCGCCCCTTGCGCCGGGGTACCCTGGGTCCTCGACCCACACCACGTCGCCCTCGTTGAGCAGGACGCGCGTCACGATATCCAGGGCTTGCTGCGAGCCCGCGATCATTATCACCTGGTCCGCCTCGCACCTGACGCCTCTCACCGCGCCTAGATATGACGCGATTATCTCGCGCAAGGGCCTGTAGCCTGCGGGGTCGCCGTAGCCCAGCAGGTCGAGAGAAGGGCTGCGCCATCTTCTGTTCCAAAGCCTGGACCAGGTCTTGAACGGGAATATTTCCATGGCGGGCAGGCCGGGCCGGAACGCCCTGGGAATGGCGAAGTCGTGAGGCTCGCTCACCGTAGTCCCCGCCAGCAGCTGGCCGCGGTTGGACAGACCTCGAAGGGCAGTCCTGGATTTTGCCGACTTTTTTTGATCAGACCTCACCCGCAGCAGGTGGTCGGGAAGCTCTGCCGCTATATACGTACCAGACCCGGTCCTTCCCTCCAGGTATCCCTCTGCCAGAAGCTGCTCGTAGGCATTTACGACGGTGTTTCTTCCGATCGAAAGGTCTGCGGCCAGGGCTCTCGTCGAGGGCAATTTGACTCCGGGAGATAGCTCGCCTACCAGGATTGCCCTTCGCAGGCCTTCGTAAAGCTGCCTATAAAGCGGAGCACTCGCGTTCTGGTCGAGGTCGAGGCCGGTAATCGGGACCGGCGGCGCGGTTTTATGATTCGACATGAGTCACCCGTCAGATAAATGGTCCTATCATTATAGTCGAAAGTGGCCCTTGCGACCGACCACTTTTAAGCTATATCGTAGTCATTACATCTGTAAACCTCGAAGATGTCGCAGCGCGGACAGGGTTAGCCGCAACAATTGGTATGCCGAGGCTGGTTCCCGTCCCAACGGCGATACTCGGGTGAATGAAGGGGACGCTAACTACGAACATAATCAAGAGGAGGAACACATGGCAATTGACGTGAAGGCCGAGACAGGTACGTTCCGCGTAAAGGCGGGACTGGCGCAGATGCTGAAGGGCGGCGTCATCATGGACGTCGTGACGGCGGAGCAGGCGATAATCGCCGAGAACGCCGGCGCGGTAGCGGTCATGGCACTGGAGCGGGTGCCCTCGGACATACGCAGTGCGGGCGGCGTGGCCCGAATGTCCGACCCATCGATGATTACGGCGATCATAGACGCAGTGACGATTCCGGTGATGGCCAAGGCGCGAATCGGCCACTTCGTCGAGGCCCAGGTCCTGGACGCGCTGGGCGTAGACTACATCGATGAGTCCGAGGTCCTCACGCCGGCGGACGAAGAGAACCACATCAACAAGCACGATTTCAAAGTGCCCTTCGTCTGCGGCTGCCGCGATCTGGGCGAGGCGCTGCGCCGAATCGGAGAGGGCGCGGCCATGATTCGCACCAAGGGCGAAGCGGGAACCGGGAACATCGTCGAGGCCGTTCGGCACGCCCGCAAGGTGCTGGGTGAAATCCGAAGGATTCAGGGCATGGACGAGGGCGAGCTGATGTCGACGGCCAGGGACCTCAGGGCCCCTTACGAGCTCGTGAGAGAGATCCACGAGACCGGAAAGCTGCCGGTAGTGAACTTTGCCGCCGGTGGAATAGCCACTCCGTCGGACGCCGCACTGATGATGCAGCTGGGCGTCGAGGGCGTATTCGTTGGCTCCGGCATATTCAAGTCCTCCCAGCCGCAGCTCATGGCCGACGCCATCGTCAAGGCGACGACTCACTACAAGGACCCGAAGGTCATCGCTGAAATCTCGCGTGGCCTCGGCGACGCCATGCCGGGTCTCGATATTCGGACGATGCCCGAGGAAGAGCAGCTGGCGAAGCGGGGCTGGTAGGTTGCCCAAAATTGGCTTACTGGCCATTCAGGGCGACTTTCATGAGCACATCCAGGCCCTTGACCGCCTCGGCGTCGAGTCCCGGGAGATTCGAAAGCCTCCGCAGCTAGACGAGGTCGACGGCCTGATTATCCCAGGCGGGGAAAGCACGACCATCGTGCAGCTTATCGACATCTTCGGATTTCGAGAGTCGCTGGTGGAAAAGATAAAGAACGGCATGCCGGTGTGGGGTACCTGCGCCGGCATGATCGTCATCGCGGATAAGCTCAAGGACCACCGGCCGGAGCCCCTTCACCTGATGAACATCAAGGTGAGCCGCAACGCCTTCGGCCGGCAGACGGACAGCTTCGAGACCGACCTCGATATCAAGGGCATCGAGGGGCCACCGTTTCACGCCATTTTCATTCGTGCTCCCGTTGTCACTGAGCTACAAGAGGATGTCGAGGTGCTTGCATCCGTCCAGGACGGAAGGCCCGTTGCCGTTCTGCAGGACAATATGTTGGCGACTGCGTTCCACCCTGAGCTCACGGACGACACCCGGGTTCACGAGCTGTTCGTGAGGATGGTTGAACGTTTCATGTGATTGGCTGTATCATCTATATATGCAGGGATAGCACCATAGCCCTTCCAGTAACGTAGAGAAGGGACGACGGTCTAAAGGCGGTCGGAGGTAGCTACGGTCCTTAGAAATAAGAACGCGTCCCCGAACTTCGCGGCAACCAGGCCGCTAACTCCCCTCGATTTCCTACGTTTCGTTTTCTGGGAGGAGTCGGCCAGGGCCAACCGGGCACATACGCTCGAGAGCCTGGCCGGACCCAGGTCGTCTTTTTTCTCCCTCATCCGATTTTCCCGAAGCGGACTGTCCATTCGCGGAAAGGGCTGCGCATGGGCGTTATCCGGCGACGCCGGCGTAATGGCCGTGGCAGCCGCCCGTCAGCGGTCCGGCCCGCAAAGCTGGGAGATAACGCACCTGTTTGCGAAGCCTGCCTCGAACGGACGGCTCCCCTTGCTCCTGGATAGCGTTTCGACGGCCGCCGCCGCGAACGGCGCTGAGAGAGTGTTCATTCGCCTAAGCGGAGACGATACTCTCATCGACGTGGCGAAGCTGAGCGGGTATTTCCCGCAGGTTTCCGAGGTACTCTTTCAGAAAAGACTCGAAGGCGGTAGCTCAGCGCCCGTGGCAAGAGATAGAGGAGGCTCGGGGCCGTTCCGAGATAAGGCTCCGAAAGATGACCACGACCTCTTCAGGATGTACAACGCCGTTACCCCACGAGAGATAAGGTCCGTCATGGGCATGACCCTGGAGGGTTGGATGGCGTCCCGTGAACGGCCGGGAGGCAGATCGAGTGAGGTCGTCATGGAAGGCGAAGACGGGATAGCCGGGTTGCTCCGGTACTCCCGTCGCCCGTCCTCCGGCCTGATCGAAGTCGCGACTCGTCCCGAAAGGCGCCAAGGCCTCGGGCCCATGGTGGAGATGGGACTTCAGGGCATGGCCGAAGGGACGGAGGTATATTGCCTTGTGCCTGAGTACCAGGTAGAGTTGCAGAGTTTAATTGTCGACAAGGGCTTTAGAGCGGTCGCCGACTACGTAACCCTGGTAAAGTCGCTGACCGTGAAAGACCGCGAGAAGTCGCGGCTGCACGCGGCCGTGCCGTCCATCTGACCTGAATAGTAACGCGCGTGCCACTGGTCGCGAAGCCAGGTTATCGGTACACTATGAGTCGATGGGAAGCGGGAATATGAGATCGGAGGTAGATAGGACTCATTGGAGAATCGTATAGATACGGACCTGCAAGGTCTCATTAGGACGTTGCCGCCTCATCTGCAAGCGCCCCTATCCGAAAGGGAAGACTTGAACGAGCTTTTGGAGGTGGTGCTTGACCTGGGCCGGAAACCCGAAGCACGTTTTCTTGTCGACACCTTCGTTATAGACGACGGCGATGTTACAGAAGAAGACATCGCACACGTCATAGGCAACATTAGCCCCTTCGGTGAGGACAATCGGGCGGGAATCGAACGCACGCTTCACCGAATCTCCGCCATGCGCAATCGGTCCGGAAAGGTCGTAGGGCTGACGCTGCGCGTAGGCAGGGCCGTATACGGCACCATACGGATTATCGAGGACCTGATACTGACGGGAAAGAGCGTCCTCCTCCTGGGCAAGCCCGGCGTGGGGAAGACGACCATGTTGAGAGAGGTCGCCAGAGTCCTCGCCGACGATGCACACAGGCGCGTGATCATAGTGGACACCTCGAACGAAATCGCGGGCGACGGGGACATACCGCACCCGGGAATCGGCCGGGCCAGAAGGATGCAGGTCCCTTCCCCCGCCTTCCAGCACGCGGTAATGATCGAGGCCGTGGAGAACCACATGCCCGAGGTCATCGTCATCGATGAGATAGGTACTGAGATGGATGCGGACGCGGCCAGGACGATAGCTGAACGCGGTGTCCAACTGGTCGCTACGGCCCACGGCAACACGCTGGACAACCTCATCATAAACCCGACGCTCTCGGACCTCATAGGGGGAGTCCACACCGTGACCCTCGGCGACGTCGAGGCACGACGCCGCGGCAGCCAGAAGACGGTCCAGGAACGGCGTGCGCCGCCCACCTTCGATATTCTCGTCGAAATACAGGGATGGGACCAAGTAGTAGTACACGCCGACGTGTCCGATGTCGTGGACCGCCTGCTCAGAGGCCACACGATTTCCCCCGAGCGCCGTATGGTGGACGAAGATGGAATGGTCCGCAAAAACAGGGTGACATCGAGCGTGTCCACGGCCGCTCAGAACGGACGGACCAATCCCAGGGTCGAATCCCACGTCGAAGAGCCCGAGGAAGAGGAAGCCGAAGTACCCGTAACGCTGACCCGCATCCTTCCCTACGGCGTCAATAAGGGCAAGCTGCAACAGGCTGTGCAGGGTCTCAACGCTCCGGTGGAGGTCGTGGGGGACCTGGGACGAGCGGACCTGCTGCTAACGACGAAGAATTACTATAGAAGACGTACCCAGGCGCTGAAGATGGCGGAGCAGCAAGGCAAGCCGGTGTACGTGCTTCGAAAAAACACCCTGATCCAGATACAACAGTTCGTCCAGGCCATTTCACGAAAGCAGAATGATCTCTCACGCTCCGAAAACAGCGTCGTCCATGCGATGAAGGAGGCTGAGGAGGCGGCGGTAAAGTTCGAAGACGGCGCCTCTCAGGTGGACTTGAGCCCCCAAGGGGCTTACATCAGACACCTGCAGCACAAGATCGCAGACAAGTATGGCCTGGCATCTTCCAGCGCGGGCAGGGAGCCCAGCCGCCACGTGGTCTTATACCGCCGCTAGCTCTTTTGGCCCCCGGCTTCGAGCCCAGACTTGAACGCGGCCTTCTCGGTAGCTACAATCTTCCTCGAAGATACTTCGGGCTAGGGCCGTAGGTTCGTTGCGAGACACGCGGTATGCTTTTAGGGGGAGCCTTGTCTCTTTTCATATCATTTGAGGGCGGAGAGGGCTCGGGCAAGTCTACCCAGGCAGAGATGCTGCAAAACAGACTTCTCGGAGAGCATTACCAGAGCCTCTTCCTTCACGAACCCGGTACTACTCCCCTGGGGAGATATATGCGAGACCTCCTCAAGGGCAGACCATGGGGAGGCGAGAAAATATCTCACGGCGCTGAGTTGTTCATGTTCGCCGCGGCCAGAGCCGAGCTCGTAGCGAAGGTGATAAAGCCACTGATGAGGCGGCAGCGGGACATCATAATCATTGCAGACCGATACGCGGACTCGACCATTGCATACCAGGGCTACGGCAGGCGCATGCCGATAGAAGAGCTGGTCACGGTCAATCATCTTGCGACTCAGGGCGTGTTGCCGGACATTACCTTTCTTCTGGATTGCGCGCCGGAGGAGGGCCTGAAGAGGGTCGGCGAGCTCCAGACCATCTTGCCTCTGGACGTTGCGAACGAGGCCTCGGGTGGCCGCGTCGACAAGGAGGGAGCGACCAGGTTCGAAGAGGAGTCCATAGAGTTCCATGAGCGCGTTCGCGGCGGCTACCTCAAGCTGGCCGAGCAGGAGCCAGATAGGTTTCGCGTAATCGACGCCACCGCCCCAATTGATGAAATCGCCGAGCAGATATGGTCGATCGTCTCCGAGAAGCTACCCGGACCGTCGGATGCCGGGCCTCCTGAGCTGAAGCTGGAGTTTCCCGCCTAGCTTCCTTCGCGCACCATTCTTCCAGAACAGGTCAGCGCTATATGACACCCGAGCAGATAGAGGATTACCTCTCGAAGCCGCACATCGCGGACCTTGCCACGGTCCGCCCCGATGGGTCCCCTCACGTGGCGCCCGTATGGTTTCTGTATGAGGACGGGGTCGTCAAGGTCCTGGCCGAGACAAGCTCCGTCAAGGTCAAGAACCTGAAGAGCGAGCCCAGGGTCTCGGTCTCCATTGCGACCGATCAGCAACCATACGAATACGTCATCGTAAACGGCGTCGCCGAGGTCTCAGGGGGCGACATCTCCGACATATTGCGAAGGATATCCGTCCACTACCAGGGTCCGGAGGAGGGCGAGCGCTACGCGGAAAAGACTCTGCGAGAGCTGGTCTTGTGCCTCATCACGATAAGGCCCTCGAAGCTGATCGGGTGGTCGGGCGAAGGTTAGCTGATTAGGCACGTGGACTTTGTTAGTGTGCGACGCCCGAGGGCTCCCCTCGCACGTCATCAGGCCCGCTTTCGATTCTCTCTTGCTCCAGTGAGTGGAATCTAATTGCGACCAGCGTACCCTCGAACTCCGAGCTTGTTATTTCGATATCGCCCTCGTGCTGCTGGACGATCTGGTAGCACATGTACATCCCCAGCCCCGTACCCCTTCCAGGCTCCGCAGTGGTGAAGAACGGGTCAAATACCTTTGAAGCCGTCTCCGCGTCCATGCCGTGGCCGGAGTCCTGGAATCTGACCTCTATACTCGATAAGGGGCCCCCACGTCCTCCCACGAGTTGGCTCCGTATTTTCAACGTGCCGCCATCGGGCATCGCGACGACCGCATTGGATATCACGTTGCTGAAGGCCTGTACCAGGCTCGCGGGATGACCCTGCACCGACGGCAGGTCGTCCGCAAGGTCTAAGGCGGGCTTAACCCCGGCGGTTGCCATGTTATTGATGTTGGTCCGAATAGCCTGCTCCAGCAGCTGGTTAATGTCGGTGGGGACCATCTGCTGCTCGGGCGACTGGGTGTACGAAAGCATCTTGCTGACTATGCGGGCGCAACGGCGCGCCTCGTTGTCTATGTAGCCGAGGTATCGCTCGAGATAGGCCAGGTTGTGCTCTTCGGACAGGTTGCCCATATCGGCCAGGAGCTTCTGCTTTCCCAGCTGGGCAAAACCCAGGATCGACGCCAGGGGATTGTTGATCTCATGGGCGACGCCGCCGGCTAATTGTCCTACGGCCGCCATCTTCGCGGACTGCAGGTTGCGCTGCTGTGCCAGCTCGAGATCCCTCATCATGCTTACGTTTGCTTCGTTGGCTTCCGCGAGGTCGGCCGCCTGTTTACGCTCGGTTTCCAGCAGGCGGACCCGTTCCAGAACGTGGGCTATCGACTCGGCCATGAGCTCTGTCACGGAGAGCTCGAAATCGTCAGCCGTGCGGGCCGTCTTGAAGTGAAGCGTCACCACGCCTAAGGCCCTGTCCTGGACGATCAGGGGAGTGGACACGACTGTCTTGATGCCTCTCTCCTTCAGTGTGGGGTTGACCACTATGTCGCTGCTCGGGATGTCCTCGACTATCAGAGAGGTGCGGTCCAGAAGGACCTTGCCTACAATGCCCTCACCTATTCGATAAGTACCGGGTCTAAGATCGTTGAATCCCATTCCCACCAGCGCGACGGACCGCAGGACTCGCTTCTCCTCATCAAATAGGTGTACGCTCGCACTGTCGGCATCGTGAGCCGCTACGATGATCTTCAGAAGGGAGGTGAGAAGCTCGTCCCTGGGTCTGTCCTGAAGTCCCTGCTCCGCGATGTCCTTCAATGACTGAAGATGAAAGGCCTTCTTATGTTCCTCCATCAACGCCTGTTCGAGCTGCTCTCTGGACTCAGAAAGTGCCTCCGTCATATCTGAGAACGCTCGTGCAAGGTCTCCAAATTCGTCTTTGCGCAGAATGTCTTTCCGGTCCTTTACCAGAAGGTCACCCTTGCCTACGGACTGCGCCGCCCTCGCAAGCCGCCTGATGGGATGCGTGAAATGGCGGGCTATCAGATAGGAGATAGGGATGCCGACGGCTATTAGCGCCAGGGTCTGGATGAGTTTTTGAATGGCAATCCGCCGCAGGTCCTGCTGTAGCGAAGACGTCTCAAAAGTGTATTGAACGAAGCCCACGGTACCGGTCTCGTCACCGATGGGACCGCTTAGCTCGAGCCTGCCCTCACTGTAGCTAATAACCGGTCCGTCTCCGTCAAACACCGGGACGAAGGAAGAGTCTGAGTAGGTCGATACCTCCTTTCTGTCGAATCCGTCCAGGAGATCCTTGTCGGCGGAGTAGATGCGAAGGAAGGACACGTCCGGCTGGCTGCGCACCACGGCGACCATCTCACTGACTTCTTGCGCGTTCAGCTCGCCGGGGGAGTCGGTGGCGACACTGTTCAGCATATTTAGCATGGCCAGTCCGTTGGCGCCAAGATTGTTCTCGAAGATAGCTTTCTGGCGGCGAACGTCGAGAAGGGTTGTGACAGCCATTAGCATGGCAATCGTCAGCACCATGCTTACAGTCAATACGGTGCCGATGCTCCATCTGGGCTGAAAGCGTGTCAGCGATTTCGTCAAACTTTGGTCCACTCGATGCATCCGAAGCAGCTATCGGACGCAGGATTACGGGCGATGCGCATGATGACTACGGCAAGCGCCGATCTTTAATTTCCCCAATAACTAGCCTAACCTCGTTGCTTTTCCAGCACATGGTAATAATGACGTAAAAGGACTACGTAGAAGCACCCTATTTTTTAGGAGTCATCCCCGATGATAGGCACGTCCTTGGCATTTAAGTTAGCTATTGAGACCGGTTTCGAATCTCCGTACGGTTGTCGTATATAATAGGAGCTAACGTTTACGACACCCCTCGGACTCACCAAGATTCAGCCCAGAGGACGGGAATTGCCAGAGGACAACGAGCAGTCGGTAATATTAATAGTCGATGATGATCCCTCGATCCGGGAAATAGTCGGTCGAGTGTTAGAGGACGAGGGATACCGTATCGAGACGGCGACGGACGGGCTCAGAGGCCTGGAGCAGTTCTATAAGGTCCTGCCCAACCTCATTATCTTGGACGTCAAGATGCCGGAGATGGATGGATGGGAGACCCTGCGGAGGATCCGCGAGATATCGAATTGCCCTGTAATCATGCTCACTGCATTCGGATCGACTAACGATATTATCCAGGGCCTCGAATCGGGCGCAGACGACTATCTCGTCAAGCCCTTCGGCGTTCAGGAGCTCATCGCGAGGGTGGGTACCGTGCTGCGTCGGGCGCACGTGGTCTCTTAGCCGGCGGAGCGCTCTGCGGTCGGGCCATCGAGCGGCCTATCCTCAAGAATTGCCAGGGGCGCCTCCAACACCATCCTCTCCGCCTCATCCCTGCCCAGCAGCGAGGCCGCCGCACGCACGCCGTGGTCGAGCGTTGGGGGCCGTGGAGCGCCGGGCGTATGGGCATCCGATGCCAGGACGTGCACCAGTCGCTCGGCCAGGAGATGCTCGGCAAAGCGCTTCACATCCCGTCCCCACATGCCTACGAAGCTCCCCGCAGTCACCTGGCTCAACATGCCCTTGCCGACTAACTTCGCCAGCAACTCCGGGTCCCTTTGAAATGCTTCGATTCGCTCCGGATGTGCCAGCACGGGGACCAGTCCATCGTCCTGAAGCTGATACAGGACCTCCTCCACATAGGCTGGGCGGCCAAAAAACGGCATCTCGACCAGGATATATCGGGAGCCGTTCATGGTTAGCGCCCTGCCCTCCGCTACGTCCAGAGGCAGGTCCTGGTCCAGGTGGTTCTCCATGCCGAGCACGACGCTCACGGCAGTAGCCCGATCTTGTATTTTACGGTTGAGGGTCTGAACAAGGTCGCGAAGGTCCGATACGGAGGAGCCCTCGGTCACATCCTTGCGGTGGGGCGTGGCCAGAATAATCTTGGTCCCGCCCATTGCGGCCTGGCGCGCCATCTCAACCGATTCGTGCATCTCGGCGGGGCCATCGTCGATTCCGGGCAGTATATGTACGTGCAGGTCGTACACAGGCTATCGCCTGAAATGAATTCTTCGAAAGGCCTCCGCGTAAGGCACCTCGGCCCGCTGCCCCACACGTTGGGCGTTTGCCTTGACGAACTCGTCAACGTCCGTATCCGAGCCGTCTCCGGAGACCTGGCTGGCATGTTTCTTGAGCGCCGAGATCTTTATTTCGATGGTCTCGGTAATATCTACGAACGTATCCGGCTCCTCCGTGCCCCACATCAAAACGTCGCCAACTTTGTGCGTATCCAGACCTTGGACTGTTATGTCGTCTGGATAGTGAAGGTGGTCGCGGGCGTAGGGAAACACGGCGTCGAGGGTCACCTGGCCGCTGAGCCTGTGATCGCGATGGATGTAAAAGTTCCGCCTGTGTGGGTCGGTGCAGAAAACGACATCTGGCCGATGCCTGCGAATAGCGTTCACCAGCTCTCCCCGAAACTCGTACGTGTCTTCCAGCATGCCGTCGGGATGCGCCAGGTAGATCACCTCTTTCACGCCCAGAACATCCGCGGCATCCGCCTGCTCCTTGCGTCTGATCTCGGAAAGACGCTCCGGCGTCATATCCCTGTCTCCCGTTCCCTTGTCGCCGTTCGTGCAGAGAACGTATACGACCTCGGTGCCCTCTCGTATCCACTGGGCGATCGTGCCCCCGCAGCCGATCTCCGCGTCGTCCGGATGCGGGGTGACGACCATCGCTCTTTCCGGCCTGTCGATCATCTCAATTCATAGCCTCAGTGAAGATTCGCCGCCGCTCTCGGCATCAAGTAATGATAGTCTTCGCCGTCGGATGGGAGCAAGCCCGGCCGTCTCCGAAAGGCCCGCCAACATTGTAGAGAGGGAGACCCTCTGATAAGATTCCTTGAAAATCACGTAGTGAGCGCGGGTGTGCGCGTCATCGGACCTTCTGCCCCGGGAGAGAAGTGCATGGGATTTAGCGGCAAGATTCGCAGGTTCAGCTGGAGCGACGTACCCCAAATTACAGAGCTATTCAATCGGATCAACGGCCTGCACGGCTCTGAAAGGGCCTGGGGCGAGGAGTACATGCGTCGATTCCTGTCCCTGCCGTCCTGCGACCCTGAGCAGCACTGCTTTCTGGCCTTGAACGACAGCAATCCAGTAGGATTTCTACTGGTCTCGTATGAAGAGCCGATCGGACGCGCCGTCGCCAGCGGCGGGGTATTGGATGACTACCGAAATCGAGGAATCGGCCGGGAGCTGCTGACGACTGCCGTTAGCCACGCTCGCGAGCTGGGCGTCTCGGTGCTTCACGTCGAGGCCTCGTCGGAGAGCGAGAGCGCAAACCACCTGCTGAATTCCGAGGGCTTTCACATCGTAAAGCGGTTCTGGCAGATGCAGTGGAAGGACGATGAGGCGCCTGCGGTGGATATTCCCGACGGCTTTGTACTACGATCCTTCCGGCTGGGAGAGGACGAAGAGGCACTGACCGAGCTACAGAATACCGCGTTCGGCGAGAACTGGGGATTCAGCCCCAACACGGTCGAGCAGATCGCGGCGAGGGTCAGGCTCAGTCCCGGCGACCCAGAGGGCATCATACTGGTCATGGACGGCGGACGGGTCGCCGCATACGACTGGACCCTGCAGTCGTTTGGTTCAGCCGGATCCACGGGCTGGATATCCATGACCGGAGTCCATCCTGACTACCGAGGCAAAGGACTGGGCACGCTGGTCGTTACGGCGGGGATAAATCACCTGAAGTCCAACGGCGTGGACACGGTAGAGCTGGAAGTGGATTCCGACAACGTCCCGGCGAGGGAGCTTTACCTCAAGCTTGG
>JADFQF010000203.1 GCA_022561955.1 Chloroflexota bacterium
CCGGAAAAAACCATGGCTTGAGACAACCGCGGAGAACGGTAAGCTGTCGTTTCAGATTGCGCAAGATGGGCACGCTGGGCGCACTCGCCCCGCGGAAGCGGCAGAGAGTACCAATCTAAGCGGGATCACGACCGCCGATTTTCCCCATCTGTTCGCCTTGCGGCAAGAGCTTCTCTCGTGGCGGTTTCTTCACCTTAATCCCGAAGCCCTGCGGCGTGCAATGGGTGGTGGTAGAGAGTAGGTGAGCATTGATGTTGGAATCGCATAAAGGGAGGACAGACAAATGAGTGCAGAACAAGAGCAGATGTATGCGGTGCCTCAAGCGTATTGGGAAGACGACGGCAAAGCGGAGGCTGCGGCGGCGGAGAGGTGGCAGCGCCCGAGGCCAACGTCGCAGGGGCCTGTGCTTGCGGCGGCGGTGGATGCGGGGACGCAGGATGCGGCGGACATTAGGGCCTATTTGCCCTCAGACTTAGGTCACTATAAGCGGGACGGAGCAATATCCGTCCCGCTTGTTTTTTTCTTTGCAGTCCTTACCGGCCGGTCTGCGCGAAAGCCCGGAGTGGTATAATGCGTGGGATGAATCTGCCTACAAGTCCAGTGTTATAGAGTGCTTTTTCGTTCCTTCGCTGAATTACAACAAAACCCTCTTAACGCCCTCATAACCATACTGGCATTCTCCATTGCTCTAGTCATCGGAATCACGGTCCACGAGTTCAGCCACGCGGTCTCCGCATATCGATTGGGCGACCCGACGGCGAAGAATCTGGGGAGGGTGACGCTGGATCCCAGGGCCCATCTGGACCGTGTAGGCACGCTGCTGATATTCGTGGCTGGCTTTGGCTGGGGAAAACCGACGCCCGTAGACCCCCGATACTTCAGGGGGAACTGGCAAACGGGCATGGCGCTGGTGTCCCTGGCGGGCCCTATATCCAATCTCCTGGTAGCGGGTCTCTTGGCTATAACCGTACACGCGGGATTTTTTGATTCCGCGTTCATCAGAACGGGTCGGATGGGCTTCGCAAGCTTCAGTGACGTCAGCAATATACTAAACGTTGGGCACCTGGAATACTTCGTTGGGTCGCTGATCACCTGGAATCTTCTGCTCGCCGCGTTCAACTTGATCCCCATCGCACCGCTGGACGGATTCAAGATCGTTCTTGGGGTGTTGCCTCAGCGGCAGGCGATGTCATGGATGCGTCTCGAGCGGTACGGGCCTGGGATTCTCATGATCGTGATCATGCTGGACATCGGCTTGAGCTTAGGCATGCTGGGCAAAATAATTGGCCCGCTAATCTCCTTCTTCTCGTTTGTTCTGCTCGGCTGGTGATGGCGGGCATCCCAAATATGTTAAAATCTGAAAAATTCTCAAGAGGCTGTTCGGGCGGCTGGATTCAGGAGGCGTGAGTTGGAGAGAATAACCATAATCGGAATGGGCCCGATCGGAGTATCCATCGGCCTGGCCCTCATGAAGGCGAAGCTAAAGACCACCGAAATAGTAGGTAGCTCGGGCGACAGGGATGCGCTGTCAACGGCGTCCAAGATCGGCGCGATGGACCATGCCGAGTCGAACCTGCGGTCGGCGGTACGCGGCGCGTCGTTGATCGTACTGGACCTGCCGCTCTCGCAGACGAAGGAGATATTGGACGCCATCGCGCCGATCGTGGAGAGCGACGCCGTAATCACGGACACGGGCACGACCAAGGTCCGGATCGCCGAATGGGCGGAGGAGGTGCTTCCCAGCGGCGTGAGCTACGTCGGCGGTCATCCCCTGATAAAAAGAAGCCTGAACGGCATGGAAGACTCGGCCGCGGAGCTCTTCCAGGGTGTGGAATATCCCATAATGCCCTCCAAATCCGCTACGAAGGAAAGCGTAAAGACCGTCGTCGGCATGGTGGAGCTGCTGGGCGCAAAGCCCCTGTTCCTCGATCCGCACGAGCACGACAGCTACTCGATAGCGATGGAGGTATTGCCGATCGTCCTATCTTCGGCCCTGGTGACTTCCACTGCGAGCAGCCCTTCCTGGAGAGAGATGCACCGGCTGGGCGCCTCCGAGTATGAGCACTTCACGAAGCTCGCCAACAGCGACCCCCTCGATAACGAGGCCGAATGCATAGCGAACGCGGAGCCGCTGGTCCACTGGATCGATGAGTACATCGCGGCGCTCTACGAGTTCCGCAAAAAGATCGCCGAGAAGGAAGAAGACCTGTTCGAGCTCTTCATAAATGCCTGGGAGGAGAGGGCCAAGTGGGAGTTCGACGCTGTCATTCCGGACGACTCCCAGAAGCTGCCCAGCGCGAACCAGTCCTTGGCCTCGGCCTTCCTGGGCGAAAGGCTGCTCAACAGGTATAAGCAGATGACGGGCGGCAACGAGAAAAAGAGCAAGAGCTGGGAGTATCGGAGACGTGACGGCTAGCTATGGATGAGATGGTCCGCTCTCCCAGGGCGGTTGAAGCTGTCATAACGCCTCCGGGCGATAAGTCCATTTCCCACCGCGCGGCTCTGCTGAACTCCATTGCCGATGGAAAAGCCCACGTGTCCAACTTCTGTGTTGGCGACGACAGGGCCTCCATGTTGCGATGCCTCAGAGGACTCGGAGCGAAAATACGGAAGCATGCAGGCTGTGATATTTCAGGGTCCGACGAGTGCTTCGAAATCAGGGGCGTGGGGCTCGACGGCTTGAGCGAGCCGGGGACCGCCCTGAACGCAGGCAACAGCGGGACGACCATGAGGCTCGTGACGGGCCTTCTCGCCGCCCAGCCCTTCTTCAGCGTGATCACCGGCGACCGCTCGCTGCGAAACCGCCCCATGAAGCGGATCGCGACGCCTTTGACCAGCATGGGCGCCGTGATATCCGGCAGAAGGGACGGCTCCCTGGCCCCGCTGGCGGTCAATGGCGGCAACCTGCACGGCATTGATTACGAGATGCCGGTGGCCAGCGCCCAGCTGAAGTCCAGCATCCTGATCGCCGGACTGTATGCCGAGGGGCGGACGACGGTGCGCCAGCCGGCGCTTTCCCGCGACCACACCGAACGCATGATGGGAGCAATGGGCGCCGACGTCGTTACCGAGGATCTGAATGTAACGGTGAGGCCGTCCAGGCTGAAGTCCATCAACGTGAACGTTCCCTGCGACATCAGCGGGGCCTCGTTCTGGATGGTAGCCGGCTGTTGCCACCCCAATGCTCGTGTTCGCGTCAAGAGCGTCGGCATAAACCCGTCTCGCGCCGGTGTCCTGGAAGTGCTTCAATCAATGGGCGCCAAACTCACGCTTGAAAACGTCGTCGAGGCGGGCGGTGAGCCCTCCGCCGATATCGTTGCGGAGTCCAGCGACCTCGTTGGCATCGAGCTGTCGGGAGATATCATCCCCCGCATCATAGACGAGATTCCCGTGCTGGCTCTCGCCGCGTGCTTCGCCAGAGGCACGACCGTCATCCGAGACGCCGGCGAGCTGAGGGTCAAGGAGTCGGACCGCATCAGCGCCACGGTAGACGGTCTTCGCAGGCTGGGCGCAAGCATAGAGGAGACGGACGACGGCATGATCATCAAGGGCGGCGCCAGGCTGCGGGGTGCGGCGTGCGACGGGTTCGGAGACCACCGCATCGCCATGACCATGGGCATCGCCGGGCTTGTGGCGGACGGCGAGACGACCGTAATCGGAGCCGAGGCCGCATCCGTTTCGTATCCCGAGTTCTGGGACACGCTTCGCGGTATTCAAGACGGCTAAGCTCTCGGAGGGACTTTAGTTGGCCCAAGGGTGCGACATGGCAGGCCCTCTATTGATCGTGTTGTCCGGCCCTTCCGGCGTCGGCAAGGACGCCGTTCTCTCCCGCATGCGAGAGCTGTCCCGGCCGTACCATTTCACCGTTACGGCGACCACACGGCCCAGGCGGACCAGCGAGCGCGACGGTTTTCACTACAGCTTCCTCTCAAAGGCGGCCTTTCAGTCGATGATAGACAACGGCGAGCTGCTGGAATGGGCAACAGTCTATGGGAACTACTACGGCGTCCCCAAAAAGCAGGTTGCCGGAGCCCTCGAAAGTGGCGCGGACGTCATCATCAAGGCGGACGTTCAAGGCGCCGAAAGCATCAAGAGCATCGTACCGGAGGCGGTCTGTATTTTCCTGTCGGCAAGCTCCGATGAGCTGAAGACGCGATTGAAGGAGCGCATGACCGAGTCCGAGGAGGCGTATAAGATACGTGTCGAGACGGCGGAGCAGGAGTCTCGAGAGTCGTGCAAATTCGATTACGTCGTCATAAATCGCACCGGCAGGCTCGACGAAACGGTAAACGAGGTCGAG
>JADFQF010000204.1 GCA_022561955.1 Chloroflexota bacterium
CCGGTGAGTCAGGACTGTCCGGCGACCCCGAGCTGTCGGGGGAATCATCGTCGATGTCAAAATCGTCGTCGTCGTCATCATCGTCGTCATTGGGAATGAAGGTGAAGCCCGGGGGCAAGAGACCGTTGTTGTCATCGGGCGTCTGTGCGGCCGCAAGGCCACTCCCAAGAAGGAGCATGACGAAAACCAGGCTGACTACGGCCGGGGCCGTCCTCACCAGCCTCCTAAGCCTAGCCACAACTGGATTTTTCGAAGCACTCAATATTTCGACTTTCATTTTACTTCCTCCACCACCTCAGCTAAATCCGCTCCCGCTATAGAGCTTTATGGTGCCATTTTCCCATTGATAGTGTTACCAGCGTATTACAAGAAAATATTGACTACTTCCATCTGACGGCCGGCGCATGCTGAACTGCTTCCAGGCCGGGTAAAGGCTTCGCTACCGTAGCAAATAGTCGCTGATTTAAGAGGGGCGCACAAGGGTGTCGGCATCAATGCGTTGGGCGGCGCACGCGTAGTAGCTAACGAGTAGCAAGGTGCAGACCGTCGGACGTTTACCCTGGCCAAGCCGGATGACTTGTGGCTATGCGGAAAGGATGATTAAGGTAGGAGCAAAGGCACCGCCATCAAGACTCAACCATCTTTGAGTTGGGCGCGCTGCGGCCGATGACAGCGTCGCCTGGCTATCTGCGCCTCACGTCGAGGGTCCGAATTTCTGAGAAGGTACCGAGCCTTCCCCCGTCAATCGCGCGGACCCTCCAGTAGTAGATATCGACGTCCAATCTCTGCTTAGACGTAACCATGTAGCTGGTCTCGATACCTATGTTTATCAGGACGATGGTGGTGCCGAAATTCGCTCGGTCGTCTATTTGCAGCTCGTAGAACATTGTCGAAGTCCCATCCACCGGAGACCAGACAAAGGTCGGAGTGGTGTCCCTGAGCTTTGTGCCGTCGGCGGGTTCCACCAGTACCGGCGCCGGGATTGGCACCGGCGTCACCGTGGGCGAGGGAGTCGCGGACGCGGTGGCCGTCGGGACAGGACTTGGCATCGCCGTCGGCGTGGGTTCGGGCGTGCGGGTTGGCGTCGGGACAGTCGTCGGCGTCGGCAGGGGCGTAGGTGACGACGTGGCCACAGCCGTGGGGAGCGGCGTGGGCTCCGATGTGGACGTGGACGTCGGCTCGAACCCTTGAATAGGGCCTTGTCCGGCATCCATGCTCCCCTGCACGAGGAGGGCAAAGACGCTGAGGGACGAAACACTCGCCATGAGCGTCTCGGAGTGCTTATTGTACTCGGCTGGAAGCGCCGTCCAGCCCCGGTCGGGCTCATAGTGTTGCAGGGCAACTGAGACGGGGCTTATCCTCGCGGCTTCAATCAGTGAAGGCGGAAGCTCTACCTCGATGGTGATAGGCTTCAAGAAGGAGTATTCCAGGAGAGAAAGACCTATGGGCGAATAGGCCGACAGGTCAAAGGCCGTCTGGGTCCCCGAAAACCCATCCGGCAGCGCCGGGAGCTGAAAATCGGCCAGGCCGGTAAATGTTAGGGAAACGGCCTCTTCCACCGAACCCGCTTCAATGGCAATGGTCACGCCGCCGTCCGGTGATACGTATCTAAAAGAGGCCGAAGGGTCCACTATCAGCCTGGCAGCCTCCCGAGGCAGGTCCGGCACTGATGGCTCGAGGGTGGGCGTCGCGAAAGGCGTGGGCGATGCGTGCTCCGGTGGCGGGGCCGGAAAATCAGCCTCCGAAGGCGACTGCCGAAGTCCCCCTGGGATCAGGAACAGAGAGGCGAGGACCCCCACGACCACCAACGCGACCACGGCCACGCTTATGGCCGGCAGCCTTCCCGACAGCCGCTCGAGCAGTCCATCGCTGCTGCCGGGAGTTCCCGGCGTGTTCCTCGAATCCTCTGTAGCCATGCCTCCAGTCTATCCCTTGGGCCGCTGCCATTTGTAGCTTGGGATAGATATCAATTTCGCCAAAGGATTGAGTAACTATCTCTGAACGTCTATCCAGAGGGGAGCATCCTTCGACAGACGCACGACTAACCCTCTCCGTTCGTGGTGAGCTTGTCGAACCATTATTTGCGAAAGCATTTACACGGAGGTCAGCGTCCGGTTCATAGATGCCAAATCAGAGTATGAGCCTCACCTTCGCTCGACTCTAAGGGTGCGTACCCGCGATTCCGGCCGGAATGCCGTCGCGGCTCCGGTTGAGGTGAGACTGGGCCTCCCGTGTGGTCGACAGCGGCCCCGAGACCGTATGGTAGCGGAGGCCGGCGACCATCAGCTCTTCCGCGGGGAAGCGCGTTATGACTTCGGGCCCGTCCTTCGTGACTACGACCTCCTCCTCGATGCGCGCGGCGGACCATCCGTCGGACGACGGCCAGAACGCCTCCAGGGCGAAGACCATCCCCTCCTCTATGACCTGCGGATGTTCCAGAGAAAATAGACGGCTCAGAATCGGCTTTTCCCATGTCGAGAGGCCCACGCCGTGACCGTATTGCAGCGCGAAGGCGTCCTCCTCATTGGCGAAACCAAACTCCTGGGCCTTCGGCCAGAGCTTGACGATATCGGCCGTGGTGATACCGGGTTTTACCGCGTCAATGGAAATATCCAAAATCTCGCGGCACTTCTTATAGGCGTCTATCTGGGCATGCGAAGCGCTTCCGATTACCATCGTGCGGTAGTAGCACGTGCGATAGCCCATGTAGCTGTGCAGGATGTCGAAGTATACCGGGTCGCCGGGACGCAGCAGTCGGTCGCTGAAGTTGTGCGGGTGAGGATTGGTCCGCTCCCCGGAGATCGCATTGACGCCCTCGACGTGCTCGGAGCCCAGCCCATAGAGCACATTGTTCACGAGCGCAACACCGTCGCTCTCCTTAACGCCTGCCCGAAGCATCATGTACAGCTCGTCATAGGCCGCATCGACCATTGCGCAAGCGGTGTTCAGCAGCGTGATCTCGTCATCGGTCTTTAGCCTGCGGGCCTCCAGCATAAGCTGCTGGCCGTCCACGACGTTGAGGCCCTCCCGTTGAAGTGCGAACATAACGTTCGGCTCGACGATATCCACGCCCAGGGGCTCGTTTTGGAGGCCGCGCTCCTCCAGCTCGACGCGTATCTTCTTTGCCACATCCTCCGCCAGGCCCGCTTCAGGAGGTGTGGCCCCTCTCAGCGTCGAGATGCCCGCGCGGGAACGCTCGCCAAGCCAGGGGCAGTAGAGCTGATGGTGGCGGGCCGCCGAGCCGAAGTCCCACAGTATCGGCTCGTCGTTTTGAGGCAACAGCGCAAACCGCACGAGCTTGTCCATGGCCCACGTGCCGATGATCGTCGCCGTGATGTAGCGAATGTTGTTCATGTCGAAGGTGAGCAGCGCCCCAAGCTCCGAACTCTTCAACAAGCCCTTTATCCTGTTCAAGCGGTCGGTGCGGAGTCGCTCGAAGTTGACTCGCTCCTCCCAGTCCACGGCCATCGTCCCGTACGTCTTTAGTGCCACGGTCTGCCTCCTCTAATGTGAAATTGTCGTTAAGCGCCGACGAGGGCCTTTTGGTTCCGGACGGCGATGTCGTCGGCCTCAAATTCCAGTCCGAAGATAGCGGGCTCAGAGCCCACCAACCTGACTCACGCTATATCATAATGCCCAGCATCGGGTTTCGCCAAAGGCTGCTCTCATGGGAATCGGTACTGTCGTATCCCCTTCATGAAGACCCGGACCGCGACCACGACGGCGATGGAGACGATTCCCCCGAGCATCATGGTGTAGCCGGCGTAATTTGACAGCCCCCGAAGGCTCGCATAGAATCCGTGCTACCCAGAGGGACTCGCTCTCGGCGTCAGTCTTGCTCGGGCGGCCGTTTACGCCTTTATAGACAGGGGCCTTTACGGTCTCATCACCCTCGTCTTTGCAAGCAGTCCGGTACGGAGACACACGGGAGGTCGTTACTGTGGATAAAGTCGGTAAGATCGCCGAGTTCCACGTGTGCAGAGAGTGTGGACGCGGGATCACTTACGTTAAAACGGGCAGCGACCCCTTCGTATACGTGACCATAGCAGGGCTGGTCGACTCGGGGACCATCCTGCGGGTGCAGGGAGAACAGTTCTCGGCGGAGTGTTGAGGGGCTACCATGGAGCGCCGTGAGCTAGCGCTCTAGCACTAATGAACCGAAAGGTTTCCCGGCCCGCAATTGTTGCCCGCCCGCTATACGGCCCCTTTCCTGTAAGCGAGTAATCATGCATGCCGGAGGGTGGTCCCGGCGCAAGCCGTCGCCAAGGCCCCTGAGCCGGGGGACACTATCCACGAAAC
>JADFQF010000005.1 GCA_022561955.1 Chloroflexota bacterium
TAGTTTCTAAGTGGCATGAACAAGGTTGAATGGCAAAAAGAAACAAAAAAGCGGAAGAGTTGGTTTTTCGTAGCATTGGCAGTCCAAATTAGTGATTAATCCCAATTGAGTTGATTTTTCAGCTTGAAGTATGAACTATAGAGAAAATTATTGCTAAACACATGAGTAAAATATATGAGGGCAACATCCGATTATTTCTGATAAATAAATGAGTCTGTAAAATTTCTTAAAATGTTTTTTTATATTTTCCTTGACTTTTCTTTTTCATTTCTGTAACATATTACTAACATAAATTTCAGGGCTGAACGGGATCTAACCCCAATTTGCTGCTACTTTTGAATAGTTCCTGGGGTGGAACTTGATGTTACACAATAGTATTGATTTGAATCAAGAAGGTATAATCAAACAATTGAAACTTATCTACTTGTTTAAGATCACGAATATCGGGTTGAATAAAACTTAAAATGTTATTAAAAAGTAATAAAGTATAGCCAAGCGAAAATTGTAAGAACATAATTTGAATGGCTATAGTTGGATAAAACAACAATGAAAATATCATTTAAAGTCAATGCAGCAAGTTTAATTCTGTTAGTATTTATTGCCTCAACAGATTTAACAGCACAAACCTGGAATTTCACAAATTCAGTGGAAGGGTGGATTGCTAGAAACAATACAACGCTTGAGCATAGTTCAGATAATGGCGGCCAGTTAGTCATGCGTACTTATGGTAGTGATCCGGGTATGTACATAAATTTATCCCTTTCGGCAGCAGGTTACAACAGAGTGAAGATGAGGGTTGCTACTTTTTGCTCAGATAATGACAGTCAAATATTTTTTAAGAGATCGGGATCATCTTCTACATTTATAGGGCAGAGAATTAAGTTAACTGTTCCAAATGCTTACGCTACTTATGAATTTGATATGAGCAATGATCCAAATTGGTTTGGTACAATTACACAAATAAGAATTGATCCTTCTGATAATTGTGGAAGTTCATCGAATTCCGGCTTTATAGCTTTCAATTGGATTCAAATTTATTACGTTGATATTACGGTGACCAAACCCAACGGTGGTGAGACCTGGCAGAAGGGTAGTCAGCAGACCATCACCTGGAACAGCGCCAGTGTCAGCGGCAATGTACATATCCAGTGGTATAAGGGTGGGATCTCCCCGAGCAATGCCTTGCAGAACGTAACCGGTTCCACCGCCAATGACGGCAGTTACAGCACCACCGTGCCAACAAGCTTCGCTGCCGGAAACGATTATAAGATCGGCATCAGTGATGTGAACACGGGAGCCATTTTCGATTTCAGCAACAACTTCTTCACCATACAGTCACCTACCCCGCCGCCTCCGACGTTGACCTATCCACCCAATGGGGTCACATTAAACGATGACACGCCTGATCTGGCATGGAGTGCCGGTGGAAGTGTAAACTACTTTCAGGTACAGATTGATGACAATTCTAATTTCTCCAGCCCCATTGTTAATGAAAGCAACTGGCAAACCTTGAATTACACCCCTTCGCCGCTCTCGGATGACACCTACTACTGGCGGGTGCGTTCGCATGGAACGAACGGACTTTGGTCAGATTGGGCAGATAGGTATTTCATCATCGATACGCCTCCGCCTCCCACGTTAACGGTATTCCCCTCAAGCCGTTCGGTGAGTAGCAGTTCCGGTTCGACAACGTTCAGCATCAGCTCCAATGTCGGCTGGACTGCGTCCGATAATGTCAGCTGGCTTAGCGTGAGTCCGACCAGTGGGAACGGCAATGGCACATTGACGGCAACCTACTCAAGTAATAGTTCTTCCAGTTCTCGAACTGCAACCATCACCATCACCGGTAGTGGCATCACACGAACGGTGACTGTAATCCAGGATGGTACTACGCTACCCGACTTCATTGTATCAAGTGTCAACGCACCATCATCAGCTGCTCCGGGACAATCCATCAGTGTCACCGTTAGTATCCAGAACATCGGAAGTGGGTCTGGAAATCCAGGCAGGGTCGAAATCAGGCTTTCCACAAACTCAAACATAACCTCAGGCGACCCACTCCTCCTCGGATACACCGAAACCGCAACCCTGGGTTCCAATACCGGCGTCACCGTCACCAAAACCGTCACTATTCCAGCAAACGCGGCCACCACGACACAATGGGTCGGCGTCATCGTCGATGCCAATGAGGCGCACAGGCTGGGGATGGTGAACAAGGTCACACCGCCCGATGAGCTCATGGAGACTACCATGGACCTCGCCCAGCGGCTCGCCAACGGACCGACCTACTCGATGGCGCTCATCAAGCGTCTCATCCACAGGTCGCTGCACACCGATCTGGCCGAGAGCCTACGTTTGGCGGGACCGGCGCAGGTCATCGCTCGGAGCACCGAGGACCACAGGGAGGGCGTCCGGGCCTTCGTGGAGAAGCGAGAGCCCGCATATAAAGGGCGTTAGGGCAGAATGGGGGAGGGGCGTTTATGACCACGAAAAGAGCCGTGCCGCTTGAGACCTATCCCAACGAGATGGAGGCGCTCATGACGGCGCAGCTCCTGGAGTCCATCGGCATAGGAGCCTTCGTCAAGCCGATGGGGGGAGGATACGGGGCCCTGGGCGTAACGCAGTTCATTCATCACAGGGTCTACGTCCAGGAGAGGGATGTTGACGAGGCCCGCAAGATGCTGGACGACATCGTAGTCGATGCCGAGGGTGATGCAACGGCCGAGGAGACTACCGCCTAGCGTTTTCCAGGAACCACCGGACCGTTATCTCGAATGCCTCGGGCAATTCCTGGTAGATCCAGTGCCCGGCTCCCTCGAGCTCCGCCAATCGTGATCCCGGCACCGCCTCCCGCATCCTTACGGCGACCTCGTGATTGAGCAGCTCGCTCTGCCTTCCCCTGACGATCAGGGTCGGGCAAGAAAGCCTTTTCAGGTCATCCCAGAGGTCCGGCCTCTCATAAGCCGGCAGCATCGCGGGGTCTCTCTTCCATATTCTACGGCCATCTCCAAGCGGCCTCGTCATCCATTCGGCCTGATGCACAAGCATCTCGTCCGTCGAGTTAGGCTGTCGCTCTCTGAGGCGTTCGACGACGTCGTCCAGAGAGTCCCACTCATCGGACTCGTTGGCGTAGCTGGCGAACATGCCTCCGGACGTCGGATTGACCGCGTCGGGGTCGATGTCCACGATGACCAGGGACTCTATCGCCTCGGGCCGGTTGGCCGCATAGCTGAAGGCGTAGCGCGCCCCGGCGGAGTGGCCGATGAGAACGATTTTTTGCAGCCTCAGCTCGTCGATGAGACACTCCAGGTCTGACACATAGTCCGAGAACCCGTAGCGACCGGGGCCCGCCCACTCGCTCTCGCCGTGTCCCCGGTTGTCCAGGGCCAGGACCCTGTGATTGACGCTCAGCCCCTCGGCAAAGAAGTCCCAGGAGCGGGCGCAGTCCTGGATGCCGTGGAGGAGCACCATCGGCTGGGCGCCGGCATTACCCCAGTCGAGGTAATGGACCCGAACGCCGCCGGCACTGATATAGCTGTCTGCCGGCGTATTTGGCTCTGTCATTCGCGCCTCTTAGGCGGAGGCCGCGCCCGGGAGGTATCTCTTGGGGAACTTGGCGACGACCGAGTAGAGAATGTCCACCATGTTGGCGAGCCTGACGCGAGCTACCTGTGAGCAGAGCTGATAGGCCGTTAACCTTTCGATGCCGTAGTCGGCTTCCAGCCACATGACGAGGTCGAAAAAGGCGATGCGCGCGGCGTCCTCCATTGGGCGGGCGCTGCCGATGGACATGATGTAGTCCTCGGAAATGACACGGGGAGTAGAGATCGCCTTGCCCTTGATCAGGTCGACCGTGAAAGACCCTCTCGTCGGTATCTCCGTCGCGACTCCACAGACCTCGCCGTCGCCCTGGGCCGCGTGACCGTCGCCAACGAACAGCAGCGCGCCGGGCACGTTCACGGGAAGCTGGATCGTGTTCCCAGGACAGACGTCGGCGGCGTCCATGTTACCGCCGTGAAAGCCCGGGGCCAGCGATGATATCGCCTCCACCTCCGGCGCCGTCCCAATGGTGCCGTAGAAGGGCTCGTAGGGATATGGCGGGATGTCCAAGTCCTCGGAGAAGGTTATCTCTCCGTCCTTGATGGGGTGGAGCATCACCCGTGCCGGGAGAGGCGGGTTCAGGGTTCGAGTGAATACCGTGCCGCATAGCCCGCCAAACTCGGGGATGAGAGCGCTGACGCCGTAGTCGCGGGTCGTCTCGATGGAGTTGATCGCGAGGCTCAGCGTGTCGCCCTTCTCGGCGCCCTCGACGTAGATGGGCCCGGTGAGGGGATTGACGTAGGGCAGGGTAATCAGCTTGGTGATGTCCGCGTCGGGTGAGTCGATCTTGTTCTCGAAGGCGTCCAGGGTCTCGACGATGAAGGTCTCCCCAGGCTTTACGGTAGCGATGGGTTCGGCATAAGGCCCGATGACGTACGAGAAAGTTCCCGGCGAGTTCTTGATGGTCTGCATCGTAGTGGCTCAGCGCCCCTTGAATACGGGTTGGCGCTTCTCGCGAAAGGCGACTCGGCCCTCGTTGGCATCCTCGCTCTGTCGGGCCTGGTGCTGGGCCTGGCGCATCTCCTCGATGTCCGCCGCGCTGAGTGCGGAGCCCTCTACTCGACGGCTGACCAGAGTGTTCACGATTCTCTTGTGGCCCTTTAACGATAGCGGCGCCGCGGTTGCGAACTCCTCGGCAAGCCCGTAAACGGCGGCTTCCAGGTCGTCGGGGCCAACTACCTCGTTGACGAGTCCCATATCCAGCGCGCGCCTTGCGTCGACCCTTCGGCCCGAGCAGAACAGCTCCTTGGTGAAGGAAGGCCCGATGAGGTCCACGAAGACCTGTATGCGTTCGAAGTCGTATATGATGCCGAGCCTGGATGGAGGAATGCCCAGGCTGGAGCCCTCGGCCGCGATTCGCATATCGCACTCGGTCGCCAACGCAAGCCCGCCGCCCACGCAGAATCCCTGGATCATGGCTACGACGGGAAACGGTGCGTCGAATATGGCGTCGCGGGAGGTGCGCCGCGGCCATTGCATCGAGGGGTCCTTGTCCTCATCCAGCGAGGGCCCCGAGGCCGAGTAGTCCCGCTTCAGGTCATCGCCGGCAGAGAAGGCCATGTCGCCCTGTCCGCGAATGACGAGGCACCTGATTTTGCCCTCGTCGGCCATGCGGTCGATGTTGCTCACGAGACCGGCATGAATCTCCGGATTCAGGGCGTTGCGCTTTTCCGGCCGATTGATTATGAAGGTGGCTATGTAGCCCTTCTCGTCGACGAGAAAGTAGTCATCGCTCATTTATTGGTTCGCCCCTAGTTGACGGCTACGACATCCTTGTCCACGAGTGCCTGAATCTGGTCGTCGCTATATTCGAGGATGTCCGACAGTATCTCTTTCGTGTGCTGGCCTATGGTCGGAGTTGGATTGACGACCATTGGCGTTCGACCGAACTTGATCGACTTGCCGGTGACCCACATCGTGCCGGCAACGGGGTCCGGGATCTCCATCATGATCTCTCGCTCGTGTAAGTGCTCCTCTTTCGCCGCCTGCGCGACCGTATTTACCGGAGCGCAGGGTATGTCAAGGCTCGCGAGATGGTCGACGGCCTCCTTCGTGGTCCGCGTTATGTACCATGCAGAGAGTCCCTCTTCGAGGGCTTCATGGTTTTCGGAGCGCGTGGCCCTCGTCTCAAACCTCGGGTCTTCCAGCCACTCAGGCTTCTCCAGCGCCTCGCAGACGCGAATCCACATCGCCTCGTTGGTCGCGGCCATGATTACCCAGCCGTCGCTGGTCTTGTAGGTTCCGCCGGTGCCCCGGCCGTTGCCCTCCCTGGGCGTCACATACTCGTTTCCGAGATAGGCCGAGATGGGAATCTCGTTCACTGTGAAGCCCGTGTCCGCAAGGCAGACGTCGATGGTCTGGCCCTGGCCCGATATGTCACGCTCGCGCAGCGCGGCGAGGGCGCCTATGGTCGCGTGCAGGGCCGTAATTCGGTCGATCAGCGGGAAGAACGTCCGTATCGGAGGGCCGTCGGCGAAGCCGGTCTGGGACATCAGGCCGCCCATGGCCTGACCGATGGGGTCGAATCCCACCCTGTCTTTCAGCGGTCCGTACTGGCCGTACGCCGAGATGTTCAGCATGATGATGCGGGGGTTGATCTCTTTGAGCTTGTCGTAACCGAATCCCATGATCTCGATCGTGCCCGGGCGGAAGTTTTGAAGCAGGAAGTCGGAGACCTTGACCAGGTCCCGTAATAGCTCCTTACCCTCGTCCGTGCGCAGATTTATCGCCAGGCTCTTCTTACCGCTGTTGTACTGTACCCAGTAGGCGCTCTGTCCACGAACGGTGGGGCCGTTCTTGCGGCTCTCGTCTCCCGTAAGGGCCTCGACCTTAATCACCTCCGCCCCCATACGGGCGAACATCAGGGCGCACCTCGGGCCCGCCTGGTAGCGTCCCAGGTCAAGCAGGCGAAGGCCTTCCAGGGGAGCGCTTACGTGATTATTGTTAGTCATCCAGTTTACCTCCGGCCCTTCCTATCGAGAAATTCTTTGAAGCCCTCTTCCACGGACGTCGGGGCTAGTTTGCCGCTGCGGGCTTCCTGCTCTTCGTCATACGCAGTACGCCAGGAAAGACCGACGTCGTTCATTAAGATTTCCTTGATGCCCTGCACCATGCGTGGGTCGTTGGCCGCTATCTGACGCCCGACTTCGATCGCCTTTGGCATGACCTGATCGGGTTCGACCAGATGGTTCAACAACCCAATGCGGTACGCCTCGTCGGCTTCCACGACCCTTGCCGTGAAGAGCAGCTCCTTGGCGATGGGCCAGCCGACCTGCATGGGGAGGCTCCAGGTGGAGTTCACCCTTCCATACGACGCGGCCAGGAACTTGAAGCTGGTCCTCTCACACCCGACCCGAATGTCGAAGCTCGAAGCCATGACGGCTCCGCCTCCGTATGCAAGGCCGTTGATCGCACCTATGGTTGGCTTCGTGCAAGCCGCGATATGCCAGGCGTGCTCCGCGCGGCGTGGGTCGGGCGGAGGCGGGTTTTCCGCGTCACGGACCTGCTCGTGTATGTCGGCGCCCGCGGAAAAGGCGCGTTCGCCTGTGCCCGTGAATACAATCGCTTTGACCTGGTCGTCCGCCTCAAATTCTGAGATGGCGGCGTCGACCTCTCGATAGAGGTTCTTGCTCAAGGCGTTGAGCACGTTCGGGCGGTTCAGCCGGATGATGCCGACCCCTTCGTCTATTTCAACTACGATGTCCTGGTAAGTCAACGAAGCATTTTCTCCTAAATTGCTCTTGTGGACCCTCTCGAAAATCCGGGGGCGGCAACTCCCGCGAGTGGCCACGCCGCCGCTGGACGGCCCTTTCACGGGAGTATAATGCAGGCCAATTGCTCAGTCAAACATAGCGATTGAATCGAATACTCCGTTGATTCGAAATGAATGTAAGTCCAGTATGTTGTTATGTTCCTCTACAGACGGTTTACATCTATTCTATAGCTATGACAAATAACGGTACTAAGCCAAGAATTCTCATCGTCGAAGACGATTCCTCCCTGCGCGACCTCTACGGGGAAGCGCTGGAAGGCGAGGGATACAATACCTATTTGGCCTCCGACGGCATCGAGGGTATCGAGAAATTCGAGGATGTGAATCCAGACCTCATCATTCTCGACCTGCTCATGCCGAGAATGGACGGATGGGAAGCCCTCGAGCGGGTCCGAAACATCTCTGAATGCCCCGTGATCATCGTCACGGGACAGGGCACGACCGAGGAGATCATCCGCGGTCTTCTCGAGGCGGGCGCCGACGACTATATGGTAAAGCCCTTCGGCATCAAGGAGCTGGCCGCTCGGGTAAACGTGGTGCTGCGAAGGTCCATACGGGCGCCGTAGGTCTCTGGCCAACTGAAGACGGGCGAGCCGGCGGCGGCAAGGCTAGAATGCAAAAAAGAGGAGGGACGGGGATTTTCACCCGTCCCTCCTCTTCGTATCAGAGATATTATCGATTCAGGCCGGCGTAGCTGCCGACTCCAGGGCCTTGATCGCATTCTCGGCGATCTTCTTGTATTCGTCCTTCACCTCATCGCTGATCAATACCGTGGGCTTGGAGGTATCGCGGTACTCCTGTCTGAGCTGGAGATCGCCCAGGAATTCCAAATCCATGTCTCGCGCGATTTCCTGCCCGGCGCCACTGCCGAATATCTCTCCGGTAAAGTTCTCGACGATGCCGAGGACCTTGACCTGAAGCTTTCGAATCATGTTTATCGAGCGCTTGGCGTCGATCATAGACAGCTCCTGGGGGGTCGTCACCACGATGAAGCCGTCCAGGTCCAGCACCTGCATGACAGTCAACGGAGCGTCCGATGTGCCGGGCGGGAGGTCTATGATGAGATAGTCCAGCTCGCCCCAGTTGGTGGTCTGCAAGAGCTGGTTGATGGCGTTGTGGACCATTGGGCCGCGCCAAATGATCGCTTCCTCCTCGTTCTCCTGGAAGAATCCCATGGACATGATCTTCACGCCGAAGCGCTCCGAAGGGAGCATGCGTTTGTCCTCTCCGACGAGAGGCGGCTCGCTTATTTTCATTGCCCGCACGACGTTCGGGCAATCGATGTCTACGTCGAGTATGCCCACCTTGTGGCCCTCTTGGGCGAGGATAGTGGCAAGATTAACCGCGACGGTGGTCTTTCCGACGCCGCCCTTGCCGCTGTAAATGCCAATCTTGTTCTTGATCGTCGAGAGGGCTTCCGAAACGCTGCGCTTCTGCTCGAACTGGCGCTTCATCGCTTCTATTTTGGCGCGTGCCTGCGCGGCCTGGGCCTGGTTCATGGAAGTTTCTCCTAGGTCCGGGGCGAATTTCCTTGGTTGGATGGCAGTCCGACTTAGGCGGAAGCTAGTCCAGCCCGAGTTGTTTCTTTCCCTCTTCGGTGATCTGGTCCGGAGACCAAGGAGGGTCGAAGACCATCTCCACGTTGATGTCCTCGACGCCCTCCAACTCCGCCAGGCGCCATTCCGCCTGCTGGGCGATGTAGGGGCCCATGCCGCATCCCGCGAAGGTCAGAGTCATCTTGACGTCGACATTGCCTTCGTCGAGTTTGACATCGTAAATGAGCCCAAGATCAACGACGTTGATCGGGATTTCCGGGTCGTATACTTCGCGGAGAGCCTCGTATACTTCATCCATTGTCACGGTCCCGGCCTCTGGCATGTTGTATCCTCCGTTGCGCTGCTACTCTACCTGGTGTTAGGGCCATTGTATCCATTGTAACCAGTCAAATATAGGGTGTCAATTTACACGCAATAGTATAAACAAAGCTGTTTTGCTAATTGAGCTGTGCCTGCGGGTCGTTTCGACCCCCGGTGAAGGCTACGCTGGAGGCCGGAATTTCACGGAACAGAGGTCGTGGGGAAACCTAGGCGCGAGTCAGGAATTGAGGCGGCGCAGCTCGATGACACGCCAAGCGTCGGGGCCTCGATCGGCGCATGGAAACCCTAGCCGGCGACCGCGCTGAGAATGAGCTCGACTGCCTCGGCCCTCGTAGTTGACAGGGCGGCGTAGAGAAAGCTACCCCTGTTCTTGATCACGAGATGCAGGCCGTCGATCTCCCGATACCTGGCGTTGGTGTTGCCGATTTCAATGAGCTCCATACCAGTCCGGCCCGCGATGATGCTGAGCAAAAAAGATACAAGAGGCCCTGGATAGGTGGAGTGACTCACCAGCAGCAAGCTGGAGTCCGAGTCGTCGATGTATCTGCGATCGATGCGGGAGGACAGCTCGAGGGTGCTGTCGGTGTATAGGGCGAATCCTATTCGCTCCACACGCACCAGGCCAAAGGCTTCATCGATTCCGTCCATCACGAGCCCCGCCTGCTCGCCCGCCGACTCGATGATGTTGGGGCCAAGGACAATAGTGCCTATGGCCACGGGAGCAGTTGGAGGCGATTCGGGAAGGTTTGTGACGAGGTTCCAGGACTGGATATCGAGGTCTTTCAGAGTGATGAGGTCACCTGAATCGAAGGCCTCCCTGTTGGCCTCGATCCAGGTCTCGTCGCCGGCGGCAATCGCGATGTCCGGGGACATCATCATTCCCCATATATTGCCGTCGTCTTCGTGCTCCTGGTAAAGCATCCAGGCCGCATCGGCATCCTGCTGTGAGACGAAAGACAGCACGCCGCTGAATTCTCCCGGCTTCTCCCCCAGCACTAGAGTAGAGGCGCCGAGGGACAGCGTCATATCATCGTCGCTCTGAGAGGACAACAGCCCGTCGCCGCGCCTGAAAAACTCGTCTGAAAGCGTGAGTGGCCGCCCGGAATTAAAGTAGATGAATCCACCCGAATCCACTTCCGGGACCTTGGCGGTTTCCGCACCTTCGGGAAGTTGGCCGTTGCCGGGGCTCAATACTGTCGAGCAGCCAATGAAAACGAGAGAAAGAAAGAAAAAGAGTCCTGATAAAAACGTCCGCCTCACAACACTCCTCCAAAAACAGGGCACCCAAATGGCCTGGCCGAATCTTCTATTCAGATGTTAAGACCAAAGCTGAGCATCGAATCCGGCGATGCTCAGGGTCCATGCAGTAATTATCCTTTCGTTAGCTCAAATATGAATCGATTTGGTCCGCCCATCGCTGAGCATCATTCTTGCAGAAGACCGCACCCTATTTCCAGCCTGTATGCAATCAATTTACGTGCGTGCCTGCACAGTAACCCGTCTTGACAGATACTGCTTAGTATCACTCCGCGATTACTCTTCGCAAGTCTACAATCTGGTCCCTGAGCATCGCGGCCTTTTCAAACTCAAGGTTTTTCGAGGCGGTCTTCATCTGCGATTCCAGGTCCTTGACCAGGCGCAGGAGATCATCCTTGGGCATGTCGCTGTTGGTGATATAGGGCGCTCGCGTCTCGGCGATGGCCTTCACCCTTTCGGTTATGTCGTGGACCGTCTTCTGAATGCCCTTTGGGGTGATGCCGTGCTCCTTATTGTAGCTCTCCTGTATGGCACGGCGCCTCTCCGTTTCGTCTATGGCCCGCTTCATAGAGTCGGTCACGACGTCCGCGTACATGATCACTCGCCCATCTACGTGGCGGGCGGCTCTGCCGATGGTCTGGATGAGCGAAGTAACGGACCGGAGGAATCCCTCTTTATCGGCGTCCAGTATCGCCACCAGGCTTACCTCGGGAAGATCAAGCCCCTCTCTTAGCAGATTTATTCCCACGACGACGTCGTAAACGCCCAGCCTGAGGTCGCGAAGTATCTCGCTCCTCTCCAGGGTGTCGATCTCCGAATGCAGATAATGGACCTTCACACCCATCTCCCGCAGGTAGTCGGCCAACTCTTCCGCCATCCGCTTGGTCAGAGTGGTTACGAGGCAGCGCTGCCCGACTCTAACGCGTTCCTGTATCTGGTACAGAAGATCGTCGATCTGGCCCTTCGTGGGCTTTACGTCGATCATCGGGTCCGTCAGACCGGTAGGGCGGATGACCTGCTCGATCATCTGCTGGCTGTGCTCGTATTCATAAGGCCCGGGGGTGGCCGTCACGAAGATTGCCTGGTTTATGCGCTCCTCGAACTCCCCGAAGTTTAGGGGGCGATTGTCCAGCGCCGAAGGGAGCCGGAAGCCGTACTCGACGAGGGTCTCCTTGCGGGACCGGTCACCGAAGAACATCCCTCGGACCTGAGGAAGCGTCATGTGAGATTCGTCCACGAAGAGCAGGTAGTCTTCGGGGAAGTAGTCGAGCAACGTGTAGGGAGCGCTGCCCGCGGTCCTTCGCGCCAGGTGCCTGGAGTAGTTTTCGACGCCGCCGCAGTAGCCGGTCTCCCGCATCATCTCCAGGTCGTATTTCGTGCGCGATTCCAGTCGCTGGGCCTCCAATAGCTTGCCCTGGGAGTTCAATACGACAAGGTGCTCGTCGAGCTCCACCTGAATGTCATGAAGGGCAAGCTCCATCTTCTCCTGGGAGGTCACGAAGTGCTTTGCCGGATATATCTCGATGTCGTCTCGCTCACCGAGCACCTCTCCGGTGAGAGGGTCGATGACGACTATCCTTTCGACCTCGTCTCCCCAGAACTCGATGCGGATGCCCACGTCTTCGTAGGCGGGAAGTATCTCCATGGTGTCGCCGCGGATACGGAAGTTGCCGCGCGCGAAGTCCATGTCGTTGCGCTCGTACTGCATATCCACCAGCTGCCTGATGAGCCGATTTCGGTTCCTGCTTTCGCCCTTACGAATGTAGGCGACAAAGCTCTGGTACTCCTCCGGCGAGCCCAGACCGAAGATGCACGACACGGAAGCCACTATCAACACGTCGCGCCGGGTCAGCAGCGCCCTCGTAGCCGCGTGGCGAAGCTTGTCGAGCTCCTCGTTCACATCGGCGTCTTTTTCGATATACGTGTCAGACCGGGGAACATACGCCTCGGGCTGATAGTAGTCGTAATAGCTGACGAAATACTCCACCGAGTTATGGGGGAAGAATTCCTTGAACTCGGTGGCCAGCTGGGCGGCGAGGGTCTTGTTGTGGGCGATGACCAGGGTAGGGCGTTGGACCTTCTCCACGATGCACGCCATGGTAAAGGTCTTACCGCTGCCGGTGACGCCCATCAGGGTCTGTTGTGTCATTCCCTCATTTATCCCACGCACGGCACTCTCTATAGCCTCGGGCTGGTCGCCTGTGGGCTTGAAATCTGCGACTATTTCAAAATCGGGCAATGAGATTGTCTCCGCGCTCAATTTATGCCTACCTATTTTACAACGTAATTCGATCTTGCGACAGGACAGTCAGTTGGGGAGGACTGAGCCGATCGAAAACCGCCCACGGCAGGCGTCTATATTCGTGGCATTCAACGGGCAACAACCGAAAAGGTCAGGTTAAGGATATCTTCGGCAAAACCTCAGGTAAACCACCCTTTTGGCTCTATGCCCATCGCAGTAACTCAGTATAAAATCGGTGAGTTGCCACAATGGCGTCCATTAGTAACGCGGAGAGCCGTGGTCTGGGTTGAAGTAACAGTTCGGATTGTCAGATTAAGACGAGCTGAGCAGGGGTTATCTAAATAGCGACATCTAATCGACTGATTCTAACGGGCGACCGTCGGCTCAGGATTCCCGATTTGTTCACTTAATATTCGCTTTTCTGTTCGCCCCTGTGGGCTAGAATAAAAGAATTGAAGGAAATGAGACCTGCGAACCTTCCGTAGTACGTAGGTCGGGTAATTATCAGGTAATAGTGGGGTTCTATAATTTCGCCGACATCTGTGAAAAAGGCTTTTAGGTTTATCCACTCTGGATATCGCGGCATGCTGGTTGCATCCTGCCGCTCAGGAGATAGGTTTTGAATAAAAGTTTGCGCACCTGGTGGACCACGCCGTCATTGTTGATAGCTCTATTGGTCGCGACGTTGAGCTTTGTGCCTGCGGTCGCCGCGGGGCCACCCCCCGGCCGAGGTCCGGCCACGCACATCGTCGTATTCAATGAGGGAGTAGACGCCGATGCTGCATCCCTTGACCTTGTGGGGAGGCATGGCCTCACCCGTGAATTCGTTTATACGCGCGCTTTGCGAGGGGCTTCATTCATCATCCCGCCCGGGAGATTGGCGGATGTTCAGAGCGACCCCCGGGTGGCTTTCATCGAGCGTAATCAGGTAGTCCAGGCATATCCCCAGGTCGTGCCCACGGGGATCAGTCGAATAGAAGCCGATGTCAATACTACTGCGAACGTCGACGGGCTTGATGATCGAGTAGATGTAGACATCGCCATCATCGACACCGGCATCGACCTGGACCACCCTGACCTTAATGTGTTTCGGAATACGAATTGCGCCCGCGGCGGCCCCTTTGGCGGTAATTGCAAGAGCGGCGGCAGCGAGGGCGACGACGGCAACGGCCACGGCACCCATGTTGCGGGAACTACTGCCGCACTCGACAACGGTATAGGCGTCGTGGGAGTGGCCCCAGGCGCGCGACTCTGGGCCGTGAGAGTGCTGGATAACAACGGCTCCGGCTGGATGTCCTGGATCATCGGCGGTATCGACTACGTAACGAAGAATGCCGACGAGATCGACGTTGCCAACATGAGCCTGGGCTGCGAGTGCGAGAGCCCCGCAATGGACGCCGCCATCGCCAGCTCCGTCGCCGCGGGTGTCGTATATGCGGTGGCTGCTGGGAATGACAATATGGACGCCGCCGCCTTTAGCCCGGCCAATCACGAGGACGTCATAACCGTCTCGGCCATAGCGGACTTCGACGGCAAGGGTGGCGCGAAGGCCGCGACGACCTGCCGAAACGACGCCGGGACCGATGATACATTTGCGACCTTTAGCAATTACGGTTCATTGATAGAAATCGCCGCGCCCGGAGTATGCATCCTTTCCACATGGAACGACGGAGGGTACTACACGATAAGCGGCACAAGCATGGCCAGCCCCCACGTGGCAGGCGGCGCAGCACTATATGTGGTGGAAAACGTCGGCAAAACGCCGGCACAGGTACGGGATGGCCTGATAGCAGCGGGTACGCCTCAGAGCGATCCCGACGGCTTCACCGGCGACACTGACGGATTCCCCGAGCCTCTGCTGAACGTAGCCGGTGCGGCACCCGAACCACAGGTTCTTACCGCCGACGCCGGGCTGGACGAGACTTTTAGCGATGGTGACGGCGATGGTGTCGAGACGGTGACCCTGGACGGGTCCGGCTCAACAGACCCAGACGGCACGATTGACACCTACGAGTGGGATATCGATGGGGACGGGACTACCGATCTGATGGGTCTCAACCCCAGTGCCGACTTCGATGTGTTGGGTTCACCTCACACGGTGACTCTGACGGTCACGGATAACGACGGCAATACGGACACGGACGATGTGGTCATCACGGTTAATGCGAATCAATCGCCGACAGCCGATGCCGGACCGGACCAGACAGTTGTCGATAGTGATAGCAGTGGGTCGGAGGATGTGACCCTGGACGGTCACGGCTCAACGGATCCAGACGGCACGATCGCTTCTTATCTGTGGATGGAAGATACGACCGTTCTGGGCACTACCGCCAGAATCACTGTGGGCTTCGCCCTCGGGTCTCACACCGTAACATTGACGGTGACCGATAACGTCGGCGCGACTTCTTCGGATAGCGTTGTCGTCACTGTTACCGAGCCCTCGCCAATCGCAACAAGCGTGAGCGTGGACTCGATCACATATGTCACCGAGGGCGGTAAGAACAGCGATAAGCACCTGTTCATCACCGTGGCTCTGCTCGATAACTTCGATCAGGCCGTCGGCGGTGCTTCCGTATCCATCGACCTGTTCCGAGACGGCTCGTTCATCGCATCCGGGACGGCCCCCAGTGGCGCGGATGGTACCCTGACCTTCAGCCTGAAGAACGCCAGGTCGGGCGTCTACACGACAACAGTTACCGACGTGACCGCCGACAGCCTGACATGGGACGGCGCCACTCCGGCCAACTCATTCTCTAAGTAGGAAGAGTCTTAGAGTCTGGAAGAAGAGATGAGGGGCTGGTCTTTCGACCAGCCCCTCATCTTATTTAGCAGAGGCCGCATACTGTTTTGACGGGTCTGTGCTCACCGCCACTTGATCTTGGCCCTATCTAGTTTACTTCCCCGGGCCTGGTGCCAAGCACCACCTCTATCGTCGCCGTCTCGCCGCCCTCTCGTATGACGTCGACGGCGATTCTGTCGCCCGGCCTGGTGTTCTCGATCAGGTAAGTTATCAGGTCGTCCATGGATTTGATGGGCGAGCCGTCTATGCCGACTATGATGTCGCCTCCAACGGGTGCGAGGCCAATCGCCGTCTCTTCAGTTCGGCTCGCACCGGCCAGCCCGGCCGTCTCCGCGGGGCCACTTCGGGCGAGATCTATGACCAGGGCTCCTCGCGTTTCAGAGGGTAGGTCCATCAGCTCCAATATTTCGCGCCGTACGGTATTGCCGCTGATTCCCAGCCAGGCGTACGCGAACTCGCCGTGTTCGATTAGCTCTGGAATGACCTGCTTCGCGGCGTTGATCGGGACGGCGAAGCCAATGCCTGTGCTGGCCCCGGTGCGGCTGATTATCTGCGTGTTGATGCCGATTACCCTGCCTAGTCGGTCGAGGAGCGGGCCGCCGGAGTTCCCGGGGTTTATGGCGGCGTCCGTCTGGATGACCTGAGGAATGGAGAACTGGGTGTTGCCGCCGCGAATCGTCCGGCCCACCGCGCTCACGATGCCCGTCGTGGTCGTGAACTCCTGGCCGAATGGATTTCCGATGGCGATGGCCAACTGTCCTACTTTGACGTCGCTGCTGTCTCCGAGCTCGATGGGCACGAGACCGCCGGACGGAACCTCTATCTTAAGGACGGCGAGGTCCGAATCGGCATCGGTCCCGAGCACCTCCGCGATTAGCTCCAGTCCATCGGGAAAGATTACGGTAACGCGGTCGGCGTCTGCGACGACGTGCTGGTTGGTCACGATGTGGCCCTCCGCGCTCCAGACGAATCCAGAGCCCTCTCCGTTGCGGAAGAAGAAGTCCCTGGGGACGTCAGATGCGGGGCCTGGTGCGGGAGCGCCGAAGGAGAAGTTGAA
>JADFQF010000205.1 GCA_022561955.1 Chloroflexota bacterium
AGTGCTACTGCGGAAAGTATAAGAAGATCAGGTACAAGGGCGTTATCTGCGACCGTTGCGGCGTCGAGGTAGCGCGTTCGAAGGTCCGGCGAGAGCGCATGGGCCATATCGCCCTGGCGGCGCCGGTGGCGCACATCTGGTTTTCCAAAGGCACGCCAAGCAGGATCGGCCTGCTGCTCGACCTGTCTCCAAGAAATCTGGACAGGATCCTTTATTTTGCCCAATACCTGGTTACGAACGTCGACAACCCTCTTCGCACGGCCGCCGTCGACAAGCTCGAACGTGAGCTCGAGGAAGGCCACGAAAAGGCGGAAGCCGAAGCCAACGTGAAGACCCAAGAGGCCAGGGCCAAGCTAGGCGGGTCGTCTGATAACGGCGACAGCCCGGAAGATACGCCGGAAGAGCTTCGCGAAGAGGTCGAGAACGAAATTCGGCAGATCAACCTTCGCCTCGAGCAGGACAAGTCCGACCTGGACAATGAGCTGTCGGGCCAGATCGACGAGCTCGAAGACCTCAGGGTCAGCCAGCTGCTTACCGAGAGCAGGTTCCGAGAGCTCCGCGATAGCCACGGCGAGGTGTTCAAGGCAGCCATGGGCGCCGAGGCGGTCCTCGAGGTGCTGCGCGGCCTGGATCTCGAAAAGATGCGCGAGGAGCTGCAGGAAGAGCTCCGCTCCACGTCCGGTCAGCGGCGCAAGAAGGCGATCAAGCGCTTGCGTGTGGTCGAGGCCTTCCGAAAGAGCGGAAACAAGCCGGACTGGATGGTCTTTACCGTCCTGCCCGTGCTTCCTCCGGAGCTCAGGCCAATGGTGCAGCTGGACGGCGGACGCTTCGCCACCAGCGACCTGAATGACCTGTACCGACGCGTGATCAACAGGAACAACCGCTTGAAGCGGCTCATAGAGCTGCAGGCCCCGGAAATCATCGTTCGCAACGAGAAGCGGATGCTTCAAGAGGCCGTCGATGCCCTCGTGGACAACGGACGCAGGGGACGAGCCGTGGCCGGCAGCCACAACCACAAGCTCAAGTCGCTGTCCGACCTGCTTCGAGGCAAGCAGGGCCGCTTCCGGCAGAACCTGCTGGGTAAGCGCGTGGACTACAGCGGCCGCTCCGTCATCATTGTCGGGCCAACCTTGAAGATGAACCAGTGCGGTCTGCCAAGGCGGATGGCCCTGGAGCTGTTCAAGCCGTTCGTAATGAACCGGCTCGTGCTAAACGGTTACGCGCACAATATCAAGAGCGCCAAGAGGCTGGCCGAAAAGGCCCGCCCAGAGGTCTGGGACATCCTTGAGGAGGTCGTAAAGGACCGGCCCGTGCTTCTGAACCGAGCGCCCACTCTTCACAGGCTTGGCATTCAGGCATTCCATCCTGTATTGATCGAGGGCAGCGCCATCCAGCTGCACCCCCTGGTCACGACTGCGTTCAACGCCGACTTCGACGGCGACCAGATGGCCGTCCACGTGCCGCTCTCCAGGGAAGCGGTGGTCGAAGCCAACAAGATTATGCTGAGCACCAACAACATGCTTGCTCCCAGCTCCGGCGAGCCGATAGTTGCGCCGACGCTGGACATGGTGCTCGGCTGCTTCTACATGACGCAGATCTCCAAGGACGCGCGTGGCCACGGGCGAACGTTCTCCAGCTTCGAGGACGCCAGACTCGCCTACGACATAGGTCTGATAGAACTTCGGGCGCCGATTAAGGTCAAGGAAACCCCTGAGGCGAGCACGGGCCCTGCTAAGAACGGCAGCGGGTGGCTTGAGACCACCGTAGGCAGGCTGATTTTCAACGAAATATTGCCTCCGGAGCTGAAGTTTCGGAACACCGAGGTAGACAAGGACGTACTCAAAGACATTACGTCCGAGGCCTACATCACCCTTGGCAATCAAGGCACGGCGGACGTGCTTGACTCCATAAAGGAGATGGGATTCCACTACGCCTCCAAGGCCGGCATCACCATCGCAATTAACGACGTTGAAGTGCCCGCGGAAAAGGGCGAGATCGTCAGAGCGGCCGAGCAGAAGGTCGAGCTGCTGGAGCAGCAGTACATGGATGGCCTCATCACGGAGGAAGAGCGCTACAAGACGACGGTGGCAATTTGGACCGAGGCTAACGACACGCTCACCAAGGTCATCGAGGATAACCTTTCGCACTACGGCGGCATCTACCTCATGGCGACTTCGGGAGCCAAGGGTAATATCGCGCAGATCAAGCAAATGGCCGGCATGAGAGGCCTGATGTCCGATCCCAAGGGAAGGATTATCGACCGACCCATCAAGGCCAACTTCCGAGAGGGCCTGAGCGTGCTCGAGTATTTCATTTCGACCCACGGCGCTCGTAAGGGCCTGGCGGATACGGCCCTGCGCACGGCGGACAGCGGATACCTTACTCGGCGCCTCATCGACGTGGCCCAGGAGATAATAGTTCTGCACGAGGATTGCGAAACCCTCGGCGGCGTCTGGATCGAGAAGGGGAAGGAGGAATCGCTGGTTGCGCCCTTCGAGTATCGAATCAAAGGCCGCTATGCGGCGGCTCCCATACCTAACCCCGAGACCGGCGAAATCTTGCTGGACCGAAACGATGCGCTGGACACAGAAGCCGTGGCCAGGATATTAGAGGCCGGCGTTGACGGCGTGCTGGTCCGCACTCCCATTGCCTGCGAAGCCCAGCGCGGAGTTTGCCGGAAGTGCTACGGACTCTCCCTCGCCACCTGGAAGCCCATTCAGATGGGTGAAGCGGTGGGAATCATCGCCGCCCAGAGCATCGGCGAGCCTGGCACGCAGCTCACCATGCGTACCTTCCACACCGGAGGCATCGCCGGAGCGGACATTACGAGCGGTCTGCCCAGGGTGGAAGAGCTCTTCGAAGCAAGAACACCCAAAGGCGAGGCGGTGCTGTCGGAAATCGAGGGCGTCGTGGAGGTTGCCGAATCACCGGAAGGCCGGAGTATCCGCGTGCTTAGCACGGAGGACTTCAACGACGAATACCAGCTACCCGAGAGCTATAGCGCCCTGGTAAAAGACGGCGACCTCGTGAGTATCGGCGCGAAGCTGGCGGCGTCTGACGAAAGCCGCGAAGAAAACGAACAAGAGAACGCGGCCCTGGTGCCGACAGAGCTCATCTCGAGGGTCTCCGGGGTAGTCAAGATCGAGGGCGATACAATCTCAATCAGCTGGACGGACGAGGACCAGCGGGAATACATCATTCCCGCGGCCTCCCACATCGTTGTGTCCACCGGCGACCACGTGGCCGCGGGTGAACCCTTGACCGCCGGTCCCAAGAACCCGCAGCAGATATTGCGGATACAGGGCCGGGACTCTGTCCAGTCCTATCTCAAGGAAGAGGTCCAGAAGGTATATCTTTCCCAGGGCGTGTCAATCCACGACAAGCATATCGAGATTATCATCTCCCAGATGCTGAGAAAGGTTAAGATTGACGACCCTGGAGACACCGACCTTCTGCCCGGCGAGCTCGTCGACAAACAGCCGTACGAAGACATAAACGCCGGCATTCTGGCGGAGGGTGGAGAGCCCGCCACCGCCAGCCCGGTGCTGCTCGGCATCACCAGGGCCTCATTGAACATGGAGAGCTTCCTCGCGGCGGCGTCCTTCCAGGAGACGACCCGCGTTCTGACCGAGTCCGCCGTCAACGGAGCCGTGGATTACCTACGGGGTCTGAAGGAGAACGTCATCATCGGCAGGCTCATCCCGGCCAGGTTCGACCTCAACGAGGAGGGCCGAAATTGGCTTCGCCCGGATGATTCGGAGCCGAAGCCCGTGGGCATACTGTCCGGACCGCTCGAGGGAGGCGAATCGAAGAACGTTGCCGACGACAATCCGTTCGCGCCCTCCCCCAAAGTGCAGGCAGCCATCGAGGAGTCCCCGGTAGGCGACGACTAGACCTTACATGGCGCAAACAGGGGCGCCCCGGCACATCGGGGCGCCCCTAATCTTGATATCAATTGTCACGGCTTCTTGACCTCACATTACACCCTTGTTAAACTTCTTCTAAAACAACAATACGTCCAATTCACGGCATCCGCCAATCACAGTGGACCAGACGATATCGGGCCGGGGCTTTATCTACGACGTGGGCGGTTAGCTCAGCGGCCTAGAGCGCTGCGTTGACATCGCAGAGGTCATAAGTTCAAATCTTATACCGCCCACCACACATCTCGGCGAGATATGTCCAGTAGAAGCCGCGGGGCCAAACAAACGATCGAAGAGGCTAGAGATAGAGAATCTAACTGCGAATACGGGAGAAAACGATCAAGACGGCGGCATTCCCGACGACCG
>JADFQF010000206.1 GCA_022561955.1 Chloroflexota bacterium
AATTGCCCTTGCCGTAAGGGCTATCCAGATCCTACTTCCGTCTTTTCTATAGGCCTCCGATTCGAATCTGGTGACGGAGCCTTTATTATTCAGCAAGCGCGCGAACTCATCGCGGCGATTTGGATCTACGTGAATCTGCCGGCCTATGTCGTCGATGGACTGTATCAGCTCCTCGGGGGTGTCATATAAGAACATTTCGGCCAGGGCCTGATTGGCGCTTATGAACCGGCCATCGAGAGTCGTCTGGTATATGCCGAATATCGCGCTCTCGACGATGGTCCGATAGCGCTCTTCGGCGTCGAACAGGGCCGTCCGTATTTCGTGGCTGCGGGTAATGTCCCTAATCAGGCTCATTATGGCAGGCTTGCCGCAGAACTCGATCTGGTGTGATGAGACTTCAATTGGAAGCCTTTGTCCGTCCTTTCTGAGTAGGCTATATTCCGATGTAAATGCCTCTTCGCCTTTCATCAATGACTGTATGCGCTCTTCGGCTCGTCCTCTGTCGGCCGGCGCCACGAAATCGGTCGCGAGCATTCCGATCATTTCGTCGTCCGCATAGCCGCACATGTCCCGCAATCTTGCATTCGCGTAGACGACCCGACCGTCCACTAAAAGACCCACGCCATCGGGGCAACCCTCTATGAACCCCTTTAAGGTCTCATCGTAGGTCGCCAACCCCATGTCCGGAAGAGTTCCCTGGTGGTTTTGTACACCTTCCAGAAGCATTATTTTCTCTTCCAGAGCGCTGATGTGCTCCCGTAGTTCCTTCTTTGCTTTATTCTCTCTGGCCATTGGCATCCCGTCCAAACGAAATCGTCATAGATAATTGTACATTTTACGAATACTTTACTCGTTTGGCTACCAATATAACGTTTTTATTTGTCGTGATAAGGCGAAATGACCTCATGAATGAATCTGTGAGATGCGGATCTGCATGAGCTGGGTGTAGGGTCGTAGGACGACTTTCGGCACGCCGGAAAGACCATCGCTTGCAGATAAACTCCGCTATACTACCGGCCCTGGCGGTTCACGAGAGCGTCCGTGAGCGCCGGAACGACCTCCTGAAAATCGCCTAGAATTCCAATATCGGAGGCCTTGAAGATGGGCGATCTGACGCTGTTGTTGACGGCCACGACCGTCCCCGATTTTTGAATGCCGACCGTGTGATTGAAGACTCCCCTGATGCCGATCGCCACGTAGAGCTCAGGCGCAACCGACTTGCCCGAGAGGCCGATCTGATATTGCCTCGGTAGCCAGCCGAGGTCGGTGACCTCTCGCGTAGCCCCAATCGAGGCACCCAGGGCCTGCGCAAGGGCCTTTATGAGCCCGAGGTTGTCGGGGCCGCCGATGCCCTTGCCGACCGCCACGATACGCCTGGCGCTCTCGATCTCCGCGCCCCGAACGGACTCGTCGACGACGCTCTCCAGCAGCCTGACTCTAGGCGTCGTCGTAGCCCCTATCGGCAGGTAGTCAACAACGGCCTGTATAGTCCAGTCGGGACCCGCGACACTCAAGAGCCCCGGCCTGACCGTCGCCATCTGAGGCGATGTCCTGGAGTAGATGGGCGCGACGATGTTTCCTCCGAAGGCCGGTTTGAGCTGCACCAGCCTTCCCTCGCCGTCGATCTCCAGTCCGATGCAGTCCCCCGTAAGGCCGAGCTCCAGCCGGCCCGCCACCCTGGCCGCGAGGTCCCTGCCCATGACGGTCGACGGCAGAATGACCGCATACGGCCTTTCGCTATTTATGGCCTCGGCAAGAATGTCGGTGTAGTTATCCGTATCGTATGCGCTCAGCGAAGGGTCCTTCGCCAATATCACCCTATCGGCCCCGAAGGCGGCAAGCTCCTCGACATGCTTCTCGGGCTCGCCGCCGATCAGCAGCGCCTCGACGCTCGTGTGCAGGTGGTCGGCCAGCTCGCAGGCCCGCCCCAGCAGCTCCAGCGTAATAGGCCTCAGCGTATTACCGGCCAGCTCTCCCACGACCCATATCGCACCGTTCTCGCCACGTTCCCGCAGTCGACCTCGAGGGACGGAAGACGTGGCTTCAGTTTCGGACGCGCCATCCAGAAGTCGCCGGTCCTCCAGGTACTCCATCAGCTCCGCCACGGACTCCTCAACCGGCTTATCTCTGATAATAATCTGGGCACGGTCAGGCTCGAAGGAGTACACCTCTCCGACCCAGGTTGGCGAGCCCTCCGCTCCGAGCTGAGACTTGTCTCCTGCAAGCTCGGAGGCCGTCAGCTCGGTCACGCTGCCCGTCTGGGCCTCCTCCATCTGCTCCCTGGACGGGTATATCTCCGGGGCCACCTCCTCCGTAACGGTAATCAGGGCCGGCAAAGAGCATTGGACCCGATCGTACCCGGAGTCCGTCAGGCGCTCGGCGGTGAACCCTTCACTGTTGTCGCTGAACTCTATCTTGCGAACGGTCGTAACCTGGGGCAGGCCCAGCATCTCGGCAAGCTCGGGGCCTACCTGAGATGTCTCGGCGTCCACGCTGTTTCTGCCGCAGACGACCAGGTCGTAGCCCTCATCCTTCAAGGCGAGGGAAAGCGCACGGGCGGTGGCCAGAGTATCTGAACCGGCGAAGGCCGCGTCTACCAGGTGCACGGCCCGGTCCGCCCCCATGGCCAGACATTGCACGAGCGCCTCTCTCGCCTGCGGTGGGCCCATCGTGTAGGCCACGACCTCACCCCCCATTGCCTCCTTGAGTCCGACCGCCAGAGACATTCCCAGAACGTCAAAGGGGTTGACCTCGTTGGGCACGCCCTCGCGGACGACCCGCTTCGTGGCATTGTCGAACTTGACGAGAGAGACGTAGGGAACCTGTTTGATGCAGACTGCGATCTTCATATCAGATGCCTCGGAGGAAGTCCCGGTATCTCGACATGCTACATCACATCAATGGCATTGGGGAGATTTGAAGTGGGTTAAACGTCGGCGGCGGAAACGAAGGCAAATTACAGAGGAGTCGGCGGCCGTCACACGGGACCAAGCCGTCAGCCTCCAGGGGCATGAGGACTTACGGAGCTAGCCTCTCTGGTCTCTTTTTAGGTTCTCCAGGACCCTTGCCTGGAACCCTTCAGAGGGCTCCTTCCTGGGGGTGGAGCGCAACATGGCTACCGTCGCCCTCAGGGTATTTATGAACGCATTGCATGGACCACATCTTGCAAGGTGGCCTCTGATTCTTCGCTCGATCGACTCATCGATGTCTCCATCGACAAGGTCCGACGACCGCTCGCGGACCTCAAGGCAGTCATCGTCCATTCGGTGGCGCTTAAACATCCCAACAATGCGGGAAACCATTTAGCTCTCCAGGCCGTACTGGGTACACGAATAGTCCCTACAGCTACTGTATTAAAACCGATTCAATGGGTCAATGTCTATCTTTTACTTTTTGATGCCCCCTCTGTACAATTGGGTGCAGTTTGAATGCTGTGCGATATCAACCTGACCGGGCGACCGCGAACTCTGCCAAAAACCCATGACCAACCCTCTAGACGGACAAGACTCCCAGGCTGAAGTACCGGACTTCGAAACAATCGTCGAGGAGTATTCCAGCTTCGTCTATAACGTCGCCTACCGAATGATGGGCGACCCCGAGGATGCCGAAGACGTGGCCCAGGAGGCGTTCCTGTCGGCTTATCGGGCCTTCGGCCGGTTTCGGGGCGACTCCAAAGTGACGACCTGGCTCTATCGCATAACGGTGAATGCCGCCCTGATGAAGCTGCGCAAGGAGAAGCGCGCCAGGACTTTGACTCGGACCGGCATCGAAGACATGGATATCGCGGACTGGGACGAGACTCCTGAGAAGCTGGCCGCAAACGCCGAGCTCGGTGACAAGCTTCAGGAAGGAATATCGTACCTCCCGCCGGACCTCAGGGCCGCCGTCGTGCTCCGGGACGTGACGGGGTTGTCAAACTCGGAGGCGGCCGAGGCGCTGGGCGTTACCGTTTCCTCCATCAAGTCCCGCCTGCACAGGGGCCGCGTCCTTCTCCGCCAGTTCCTCTCCGAGTACGTCAAGACCCCGATCTAGCCTTTTCGTAAACGGCAGAACTACGATATGGTTTCTGACTGGCTGTTGGCCCTTGGCCGTCAGACGGGCGGCCTCAGGCCAAAGCCAAATACCTGCTCGCACCAGCTGGCCGCGGCAAAGAGTCCTTCCTCGTCGAATGGGCCCGCCGCGATTTGCAGGCCTAGAGGCAGCCCGGACTCGCTCAATCCAATGGGCAAGGTAATCGTCGGAAGCCCGCAGGTCGTCCAGGGTGCCTGAAACATGGGGTC
>JADFQF010000207.1 GCA_022561955.1 Chloroflexota bacterium
ATGTTCCCGCCCGTCACCTGCGCGCCGTAGTCCCGCCACACGACGCCGCATAGTATGTGGAGCGCTGTGTGGGTGCGCATCAGGTAGTAGCGCCGGTCCCAGTCGATCACGCCGTGGACCTCGACGCCTGCCTCGGGCGGAACGCCGTCGATCTCGTGGACCAGCTTGCCGTCGGCGCGAGACAGCTTCGTCACCCTGTATTCCCGGTCCGCGGCCTTCAGCACGCCGGTGTCCGAGGGCTGGCCTCCGCCGCCGGGATAGAAGGCGGTCCGGTCGAGGACGACGCCTTTGGGTGTGGAGTCGACGACCCTGGCGTCAAACTCCTTCAGGTAGCTGTCGCCATGGCAAAGTATCTCTGTCAATTTCTTACCCCAAAAACACGGAACATAACAACACTAACTTGATAAACGAATAGGGTCTCATCTGGACTTTGCACTAAAGATGTCTCCTACGGAATGTACAAAGTCGAGCTCAGTGAAGGCCCGTCATTCCGGCGAAAGCCGGAATCCAGCCAGACTATCCCTTCATACGGGTCCCGCCAACCCCAATTACCTTTTACGATCATCTCGCCTTTCCACGCTCGCCTCCGTCCCTCGATCGTCTTCTCCCGTGCGAAGGGGCGACTCCACCAACCCTCTGGATTCCGGCTTTCGCCGGAACGACGGGGGCTTGGGAGCACGTTCGTTGAGCGGGTTCATTATGGTGCCTTCGCTCTGCCGCATGAACACCTATCTCATCGTTCAAGGACTTCCGCGCATCACCCTGCTGAACCGATATGTAGAAAGTCTGCCGATTACTGACCATCAGCTATACGCATTCGTTTTGAGGCGCATTCGGAATGCACAGAGTCGAGCTAAGAACCTATCCGAAAACTGTCACGAATGGTTCGACAATCTCACCGCAAACTGGCAATCTTCCGTTCGTCCTGAGCACTGTCGAAGGACCGTAAAACCCAATTAGCGATTCGGATAGTTACTTAATCCCGTCCAGCGCCTGCTGAACGAAGTCCATGCCGACCTGCTCACGCCACGCGTCCAGAAGCCGGGACGTTAGTGGTCCGGGAATATCCTCTCCAAGAGCGTAGCCGTTCAGCGATGCCACCGGCAGCATGCAGTAGCGAGTGCTCGATACGAACGCCTCGTCGGCCTCGTACACGTCGAAAGGCGAATACTCGCCTTCGTCAACCTCAAGCCCCAGCGACTCCACGAGCTCCAGGACCGTGTGCATGCTCACGCCGGGCAATACGTTGCCGCGGTCGGGCAGCTTGATCCGGCCGTCCTTCGCAAACATGAAGTTCGCGCCCTTGCACTCGGTAATGATGCCGTCCTGGTTGGTCATGAGAGGGAACACCTGCGGGCCTCCAGTCTTGGAGCCGTCCTCGGACAGGCCCGCGCCGTAGGTCGAAGGCGTGACGAGCCGGACGCCGTCGACGTAGCCGCGGGCGAAGGTCGAGAAGTCCAGGGGCTCGCAGTATATGACGACGTTTACCTCGGGCTCCTGCCCTTCCGATTTTGGGGGCACGACGCTGACGATCTGCGTGACCGAGAGCTCCTCTCCGGGGGCAAGCAGCACAGCGTTGGACTCCACAATGGAGTTGGTGATGCGCTCCATCTCTTCCATGGTCATACCGGGGTCGATGCCCGAGTATTTCAAGCCGTTGTAGAGCCGTTCCAGGTGCTTGCGAAGCTTGAAGATGCGGCCGTTGAAAGTCCGCTCGCCGTCGTAGAAGCCACCCGCGGAGCCTGCTCCCGACCTCTGCAGCTCCAGGGCCGCCTGACTATGGGGCATGACCTGCCCGTTAAGGAAGGTCAAGAACTCTCTCTGCTCGTTCATTTCAAACGGCTCTCACGTTTACGGCTCGAGGATTTTTGGGCTGTTTCTCGATCAGCAGGGCCAGGATTTTGAGGCCATTCTAGCAGCATTTTTCATGTCGTCATGCGAAGCCCTGTTCTCTGGCCTTCTGAAATCTAAGAAAGATGCCGACGAACAACGGAACGGTGGCGAAGAAGAGCACGCCCACGATCAGGGGTGCGGCCGCGCTGTTCGTAAGGTCTCTGCTGAAGCCCGCGATTACCGGCCCGATGAAGTTGCCCGCGTAATGCCAGGTAAAGAAGACGCCCAAAACCGGGCCAAGGTTGTCTCGGCCGGCGATACGGGACGGCATTGCCGTAATCGCCCCAGGCGGAGGCCCAATCCCGAGTCCAAAGAGAATGGTGAGCAGGAGCGCGAACGGCAGGAAGGGGAATAGCGCCAACATAAGCCCGGACAGTATCGTAAACAGCACGATCGCAGAATAGGGTCTGCCCAACCGCTCCGTCAGGAATCCGCCGAGAGGCACCGAAACGACCGTAATCCAGACGCCGATGCTTACCAGGGCGGTAGCCTCTATGGGGGAAATCCCGCGGTCCACCAGCGTTCCCGGCGCAAAGCTGAAGAAAGAGGTGAATCCCATATTGAATGTTGCCCACGCCAGGCCCGCCGCCGTCGCCAGCCAGAACTCGCGAGCCGATAGCGAGAAGATCCCCGTGGATCTCTTTTGCGCGGACCCCGCAACGGGAGCAGCGCGGTAGAGCAGCGTGATGAGCAGCGCCCCCACGATGCTCATGGCTCCTGCAAGGAACATCACGACCTGCCAGGACGCCGTATCTGCAAGAGCGTTCTGCGTTGCCAGTCCCAGGGCGATTCCGGCGGGCCAACTGCCCATAATGACGCCCAGAGCAGTGACGATTTCCCTGTCCGCGAACCAGTCGGTCACCATCTTTACGACGACTACGTTGAAGAGGACCGCGCCGATGCCCGCAACGAGTCGACCGGTCAGCTCCACCGAATATGAGCCGCCCGCGCCCATAATGACGGCGCCGACCGCCATCATCGCCAGGCCGAACGCCGAGATGCGCTTGTCGCCGACGAGCCTCGTCAGGAAGCCGCCGGGCAGCGCCAGAAATACGCCCGGAAGCATGAACATGCCGATGAGAGTGCCTAATTGCCCGTAGCTCAGGTCCAGGTCTTCGATGAGAAAGGAGTCCAGAGAGGCTACCGACTGGAACTGGAAGCCCATGGAGATGCGCACGAGGACCAGCATGGCCAGTATAGTCCAGCGATTGTTGAACAAGCTATGTCCCGGGTCCGGTTGCGGGACGAATGGCCCCGCCCTGATTTATTTGGCTCTGGCTCCTGCCGTGCTCTCCGTCTCGAAGGCGCGTAGCAGCTCCATCTGGGGAGGCATGATGTAGATGAACGGCCGAGCCCGCTTCACCAGCGATAGAGCGTCGGCAAGCGTCATCCCCTCGCTGATGAAATAGGCCAAGGCCAGCGTCGGCGCGCGCCCGACTCCCGCCGAGCAGTGTATGTACACCTTTTCACCCTGCTCGACGGCGCCGCGTATGAATTCGATCCCCCGACTTAGATGCTCCATGCTGATCGCCGTGTCGTCTACCGTGGGCAGATGGCAGTAGCTCTCCAGCTCCAGACCGTGCTCCGCGTCGTCGAATTCGATTCGCATGTTAACGAGGTGCCGGAAACCCTTCTTTTGCAGCATGCTCCTGCCGGATTTACGGAACTGGGGCCCCACGTACACCAGGGGCGTGACGCGGCTGTATTTCAGAATGGGGGTGCCCGTCAAGTAGGGTATGCCTCTGCCGTATGCCCAGATGAGTGTTGTGCGAAGGCCCTGTCGTCGCAGTCGCCTGGCGATGATGCGAACGCCGTTTTTGATGAACTTGGTCAAAGCTCATCGTCCTGCTCATCCGAGTCTTCGGCCATGAACCGCATCTGTTCGCCAAACGCCGTCTGTATTCGATTTATGCGAAGCTCCGCCGTTGCCAGCATCTCGCTGCAACGCCTGGCGAGCTTCATGCCCTCCTCGTAGAGCTGGGTGGCGTCGGTGAGCGCGAGTCCCCCCTCTTCCAGTGCCTTGACCGTCTCGTCCAGGCGATTTAGGGCCTGCTCAAAATTAAGCTCCTTGTCGTCGGCGGGAGCCTTGTCGGCGTCAGCCATCGTCGCCCCTCCTGACCGACGTGACGGTGGCATCGAAGCCGCCCTCGCTGAGAGTCACGTCCACTTCGTCTCCCTTGCGGACCTGTGTTGCGCCGCTGATCACGGCGCCGTCCTGCTTCGTCTGAATAATGGCATATCCCCTTCGCATGGTGTCCTTGGGGCTTACCGAATGCAGCCTGGCGTCCAGCACGCCAAACCGCTCGTAGTTCACCGCCAGGTTGTTCTTCAGGTGTGTGT
>JADFQF010000208.1 GCA_022561955.1 Chloroflexota bacterium
ACGGGCCGTGCGTCCCACGTCTGGATGCGGCGGTGAAGAGCGCGAGCACCCGGAGTCTTGCCTTCATCTTCTCGAAAAGCCCGAGGCTCCGAGACGTGGAAGCTTCTTGTCGGGGTAGGGTAGTTTCCAGTCGTGGGCCCGAGGCGGCATCAAAAGGCGGGCGGGCCTCAGGGACGGGTTCGGCGCGCCAGTTGCACCGACCAGGCCTTACGACACTTAGAGCCCTTGTTGTACTGGCTCGGCCCAAAGACGGGCTGTGCATTCTCCATATTGGATGCGGCGGTCACGAGCGCGAGCACCTGGAGTCTTACCTTACATCTTCTCGAACAATCCGAGGCTTCGAGACGTGGAAGCTTCGTGTCGGGGTAGGGTAGGTTTCCGGTCGTGGGCCCGAGGCGGCATCAAAAGGCGGGCGGGCCTCGTGGACGGGTGCGGCGCGCCAGTTGCATCGGCCAGGTCTTACGACACTTCGAGCTCTCGTTGGCGCGGCTTGTCCAAGGACGGGCTGAGCATTCGCCATCCTGGTCGCCGGCGGCCAGGAGCGAGAGCATTCGTAGGCGTCCCCTGAGACGTTAGCGTGGAGCCGACAGTACATGCCGAAATACAGAGTGTCTGCTATGGCACTGGGCATATGATAATATCAAATTGGAATGGTCGTACAGGCACACTGTGCAAAACGGAGAAATTGGGGTCGAAAAAATATTGACAATAGCTAGATATGCCCGTAGGTTAATAGCATGTTAGAAGAGCCTAAGTCGGAAAAGCCTACGAGACAGATATACGCATCGGTCAGCGAGGACATATACCTGGCGGCGAAGGCACGTGCGGCGGAGCTCAGAATACCCCTACGCCTGTTTCTGGAGCAGGCGCTGGAATTAGCGCTGTCGGGCGCTCATCCCAGAGATTCCGCCGGCCCTGCAAGCCCTGAGATGCCCGCGGTAGAGTCCGTATGGGAGGACGAATACCTCGGCATTCAGGCCCGGCAGCCGGTCGGGAACCCCGTCGTGCTGAGCCAGGATGAGGCCGAAAGGGTATTGAGGGAGTTTGGTGGAGGGCCGGGCGAAGGCGGTCGGGGCCATGGCTGACGTCCTCCTCGACGCCACCGTGTTCCTGGACTATCGAAATGGAGTCCGGGGGGCGCGGTCCTTGTTCGAGCAGATAGTGCGAAAGGAGCTCTCGGCCTCCGTATCCCCATTTACCGTATTTCAGCTGTGGGGCAGGGCCGACCTCGACAGGCAGGCCGAGATGGGCTACACGAGTATGCTCACCTTTCTGGTGGAGGCCCCACTAACCGTCCAGGCCGCCAAGACCGCCGGGCTGTGGGTCGCCTCGCTGCCGGCAGAGGAGCGTGGCGGGCTCATGTCCATCGCCCTGCTCGTCGCGACGGCTGCCGAGCGCGGCGAGCAGATCTGCACCAGCAACATGGAGCCGTTCAGGCGCTTCCCCTCCGAGCTGCGGGATTACTGACCCTCATACCCATGCAGCCCACTATAGACTTCTCTACGGGTAAGCATGTCATCCAAACATAAACGCTAAATGCGACCTTTTCGGCGTCCTCAGATGGCGTTTAGGCCCCATACAAGATAAGATGCGTTTCAAGAGAGGCCTCAGGAAGTCTCAGGGTAACCTCATGAAGCGCTACCTGGCTCGTTTTCTCATCGCTATAGGCTTTGGCGGCCTCATAGTCGCCCTCAGCCTACAGACAACCGTTGCCGTCTCGCACCACGCCGCTCTGCTTACGATCGACGGCGCCATAGACCCCGTTTCGGTAAGGTTCCTGGAGCGCGGCATAGCGATCGCCGTCGATGAAGGCGCGGAGTTGCTTATCGTTCAGCTGGACACCCCCGGAGGACGACTAGACTCGACCAGGGAGATCGTGGAGGCGTTTCTAGTCTCTGAGGTGCCCATAGTCGTCTTCGTGTCCCCTCCGGGCGCACAGGCGGCGTCGGCCGGCACGTTCGTTACGGCCGCGGCGCACATCGCCGCCATGGCGCCGACGACCAATATTGGGGCCGCATCTCCGGTAGGGCCCGGCGGCGAAGACCTACCCGAAACGATAAACTCCAAGATCACCGAGGACACGGCCGCCTTTATAAGGACCATAGCGGAGGAGAGAGGGCGAAACGCGGACGCTCTGGAGGCGACCGTTCTGGAGGCGAAGTCGTACACGGCTACCGAAGCTATCCAAAACGACATAATAGACGTCGTGGCGGCGGATATCGAAGAGCTTCTGGTTCGCCTCGACGGCATGACGGTCGCCTTGGAGGGCAGACAGGTCGTGCTTGACACGAAGGATATCGATGTCAGGCGGATCAACCGAACTCCCGTGGAGCGTTTCCTGGGTTTCTTGGCCAATCCGAACGTCGCCTTTCTCCTGTTCAGCATCGGAGGGCTGGGCATTCTGCTGGAGCTTCTGAATCCGGGGATGATCGCTCCGGGACTGTTCGGCGTCATAGCGCTGTCGCTGTCGTTCCTGGCCTTTGGCAGCCTTCCCGTGAACTGGGTGGGAGTCGGCCTGATCATCCTGGCCCTGGTCCTGTTTTTCGCGGAGGTCCAGGCTCCGGGCATAGGCGTTTTCGGCGTCGGAGGCGCGATCAGCTTCGTTCTGGGGGCATTTCTGCTATTCGGAGAGCTCACGTTTCGACCGCAGGTGCCGCCTCTACCGGGTGCGCCGAGCATAGGGGTAAGTCTCTGGGTCATAGGCATCGCAGCCGGGCTGATATCCGGCGTAGTATTTTTTCTTGCAAAGTCGCTGCGGTCGGCGCGGTTGGCCGACGGCACGCCATATCAACCGAGCCTGGTAGGTCGGATCGGCGTGGCCACGGCGACTTTGGACCCGGGCGGCGCCGTCCGGATAGCGGGGGAGGCATGGACGGCCGTGTCCGACTCCAAAGAGAAGATAGCCGAAGGAGATCGTGTAATAGTTTCCGAGGTGGATGGGCTGACTCTGAAGGTCTTCAGAGCGCCCGAAAACGTTTGAGAGGGGGCTTCACCCTCATCCCAACCTTCTCCCTTAGGGAGAAGGGGTTTCTTCCTCATCTCCCTGAGGGAAAGGACCGAGGTGTCCGACTCTTAAAAATGAATATCTTCGGACCCCGATCCATCGGGGAGGGTGAGTCGTTTCGTACTTGAATGGAATACATTAAAGGAGGACCACAGTGGCCATACTTAATTTCATAAAGGACTACGAGAGGATGGCGAGGTTCAAATGGGGCAAATTCGAGGGCATGAAGGGCCCCGGACCGGTGATCGTTATACCCATCATGCACAGCGCTCGCAAGATACACACCCAAATCGAGGTAATAGACATACCCAGGCAGACAAACATCACGAGGGATAACGCGCCCATCGACATAGATTTCCTAATCTACATGCGCGTCGTTACTGAAGACGCGGCGAGGGCCGTGTTGGAGGTGGAGGACTATCGGACGGCGGTGGTAGGCCTCGCCACGACGACATTGCGGGCCGTGATAGGCGATATCAACCTGGACGAGGTGCTTTCCCAGCGCGAGCGGATTAACAACCTGATTCGAGAAAAGCTGGACGTGGAGACCGAACGCTGGGGTATCAAGGTCACCAACGTCGAGATACGGGAGATCGAGCCGCCCCGAGACATTCAGGAGTCCATGAACCGCCAGATGACCGCCGAGCGCGTCAGGCGTGCCGTCGTCACCGAGGCCGAGGGCACCCGAGAAGCAGCCGTTACCGTGGCGGAAGGTGACAAGGCCGCGTCGATACTAAAGGCCGAGGGTCAGCGTCAGGCCGAGATCCTGAGTGCGGAGGGGGACCAGCAGGCCGCCGTCTTGCGCGCCGAGGGCTTCAGCTCGGCCCTGGACCGCATTCATTCCGTTGCCCGGAACATCGACGCCAACACGCTCAGCCTTCAGTATTTCGAGACACTCAAAGAGCTGGGCTCCAGCCCGTCGACGAAGTTCATTTTCCCCATGGAGTTCACGAACCTGCTGGCCCCGTTCATGAGGATGTCTGGGAGCGCCAACAGTTCCGATTCCGACTAGAGGGCATCGCAACAGGGTCTGGCGGCAAGCAAGCGTGGTCCGTTCTGGTCCTCGTCGACCGAGGGGATTTGATGGGCCACGCCTGCTGCGGCGACTGCCCGGGAGATAGACCTCGGAACAGTGTAGAGCGGTAATACGAGGCTAAGATTGAAAATGAACGACTCAAACTACAGCCCACT
>JADFQF010000209.1 GCA_022561955.1 Chloroflexota bacterium
TCCCACGTGCAAGGGACCAAACCCCAGTCGTTGTCTTGCGGGCTGAATGACTCTCCTGTGGGCCTGGCGGGCTGGATCGTGGAGAAATACCGCTCCTATAGCGACTGCGATGGCGACGTTGAAAGAAGTTTCACCAAAGACGAATTGCTGACCAACATCACCATTTATTGGGTGACCCAGACCATAAACTCCGCAAACCGCATCTACTACGAAACCCAGCGCCACCCATGGGAAGCCCAGCGTCACCCATGGAATTTCGGGCCGACGGAATCGGTCGCCGTGCCGTCCGCCATCGCAAACTTTCCCAAGGAAATCAACCATCCGCCAGGGAGTGGGCCGAACGGCTTTACAACGTCCAGCGTTGGACCAAGATGCCGAGGGGCGGTCATTTCGCGGCGTCGGAAGAGCCGGACCTACTGGTCGAGGACATCCGGGAATTCTTCAGGCCGTTGCGTTAGGCCCGTCTCTGCTTATGCCATAGCGTCTGTAAGATTCGATGATATAGCAGCCCCATAAAAGCCCAACAATAACGCCATAGTAACGCAGGTGAGATAGATGAGCGGTCAAGACATCAGGGAAACCTACCTGGCGGCCGGGGAATTCTTCGCCGGTGTTGTCGACCAGATCGCCATTGACGGTTTCGAAGGGCCGGCCTTGGGTGAATGGTGCGTACGCGACCTGATTGGCCACACCTACCGCTCCTTCACCACCGTGTTGAGCTATTCGGCAAAGGCGGGTGACAAGGTTGAGCTGGAGCGGCCGGTGGACTACTTCCTGAAAATCTTTGAGAGTCATGCCGACCCCAAACTGGGGGCTGAGCTGGGACGGGCCGCCGGTCTGGAGATTATCGACGATCCGAAGATGATGGTCCGCGGCTTCGCCATGTACGTCAAGAACAAGCTGGACGAACTGAGCGACGACCACATCATGGCCACGCCCGTGGGCGGCATGCGCCTCATCGACTACCTCCCGACCCGCACCTTTGAGTTGATCATCCACACCATGGACCTGGCCATCGCCGTCGGCGTGAGTGACGAGCCACCCAAAAATGGCCTCGAAACAACCACGCAGATACTGGGCCAACTGGCCGTGCACCAAGGCCAAGCCCCCGGTCTCATCTTGGCCGCAACCGGACGGCACGTCCTGCCCAGCGGGTTCTCAGTACTGGGCTAGAGAGCCTCATGCAGCTTCCACGGAAACCGCGGGGCAAGCTGCGGGGGCCTATTGCAGCGACTCCCAAATCAAGCGCGCGCACCCTCATTCCGCGTTGCCCGGCCCAAGACCGTATGCTATAATCGTCGCGACGTAAAAGAGAAGAAGAGAAGAGAGAGAAGCGAACACACATCTGATGCTAGACGGAGAGACCAAAGCGCGAATCATCAAGGAATACCAGATCAACGGCAAAGACACCGGTTCGGCCGAAGTCCAAGTCGCCGTGCTCACGGAAAATATCAAATCCCTAACCGGCCATCTGCGGGAACACAAGAAGGACGTCCACTCCAGGCGCGGACTCCTCGGCATGGTCTCCCAAAGACGAAGACTCCTCAAGTACCTCAACGCGGAAGACGTAAACCGCTACCAGACACTTATCGCCAGGCTCGGCCTGCGGCGCTAAGCTCCCCCTTACGAACAACACCCTTCTAGGGTGTTGCTTCGCGTCTAGCTCTCACCCCATCTTTCGTTTGCGCACGTTTTTATTTGCGAGGTTGCCCTAGGCACATTATGGCTACAGAAATAGCTACCCCCAAGTCGGTCCAGAGCCAGATCGGCGACAAGACCATCACCATCGAGACCGGCAGATTGGCGAACCAAGCCCACGGCAGTGTGACCGTCACTTTCGGCGAGACCATCGTGCTCGTGACGGCGGTCATGTCCAGCAAACCCCGGTCGGAGGACATCGACTTCCTCCCTTTGACCGTTGACTACGAAGAGCGTCTCTACTCCGTTGGAAAGATACCCGGCAGTTTCTTCCGCCGGGAGGGCCGCCCCGGACAGGACGGCACCCTGGCATGCAGGCTCACCGACCGTTCCATCCGGCCCCTGTTCCCCAAAGGACTGCACAACGACATCCAGATCACCACGACCATCCTCTCCTCAGACCTGGATAACCCGCCGGAGGTCCTGAGTATGATCGGCGCCTCCGCCGCCCTCTCCATCTCCCAGATCCCCTTCAACGGGCCCATCGCCTCCTGCCGCATCGCCTACCTGGACGGTGAGTACATCATTCACCCCACCTACGAGCAGAGCAAAGAGAGCACCCTCAGCATGGTGGTCAGCACGTCCCGTGACGCCATCTTGATGGTCGAGGCAGGCGCCAATGAGGTCTCCGAGGAAGTGATCCTGGAGGCCATCCGCAAAGCCCAAGACGCCAACACCGCCACCATCGAGATCATCGAAGACCTGACCCGCCAGGTGGGCAAGCCCAAGGTGGAGGTCGAATACGACCAGGCCGGGGCCGACGCCCTGGCCGCCAAGGTCAAAGATATCGTGGGCTCCCGCTGGGACGACCTGCTCAGCAAGAACCCCGGCATGTACGATATGGACGACGGCGAGAAAGAGATCTCCGCGCTGGTCAGGACCTCGTGGGGAATCCCGTGCATCCGGCAGGACTCGAGCGAGCCGTCGAAGGTAAAGCTGCCGGGCGGTCCGGCGTCGATGGAGCCGGTGATGTGCAATACCTGCTCGCCCATGACCTCCTGAAGCTCGCGCCACAGCTCATACGCTCGCCGCAACAGGGGCACGTACGAGGGGTCTTCGTAGTAGGCGAGCCTGATGATCCGAGTGAAGCCGTGGGACGAGCCCATGTCGTGGGCGATGCCGTACCTCTCGATCCCCAGGACTCTCTGGCCCCTCTTCGCGAGCTCGTACAGGGCGGCGCTGCCCATGCCGCCGACGCCGACCACGATTACATCGTATGACCCGTTACGCATCTCGTCTCCCGCTGACTCTGTCTGCTATGGCGTGACATCCATGCTTCCAGTGACCCGGCTTCTTTAAGAATTGAGAAAACTGTAAGAATGGGAAATATGGAATATAATACTCCGCGCGCTGGTCCCCGAACAGCGGACTATTTTCCCAGGAGCAACAGATGGACTTTTCGATAACGGTATTGCCGGGTGACGGCATAGGCCCGGAGGTCGTCGCCGAGGCGGTCAAGGTGATGGACGCCGTCGGCAGGCGCTTCGGCCATGACTTCGGCACGAGCTTCGGCAGAGTAGGGGGGAACGCCATCGACGAGTTCGGCACGCCCCTGCCGGAAGAGACGCTGGCCATGTGCAGGAAGACGGACGCCATACTGTTCGGCGCGGTCGGCGGCCCGAAGTGGGACGACCCCCGAGCCAAGACCCGGCCCGAAGACGGCATCCTGGCCATACGAAAGGGCCTCGGCCTCTTCGCGAACCTTCGCCCCGTCAAGGTCTATCCCGAGCTCATCAACTCCAGCCCCATCAAGCCCGCTCTGCTCGAAGGCGTGGACATGATCGTCGTCCGAGAGCTCACCGGCGGCCTGTACTTCGCTAAGCCCAAAAAACGCTGGGAGACGTCGCGTGGGCGCCGAGCGGTGGACACGCTGCGCTATACCGAGCAGGAGATCGCGCGAATCGTGCGCGTCGGCTTCGAGCTGGCGCGGGGCCGCCGCAAGCTGCTAACGTCCGTGGACAAGGCCAACGTGCTGGAGACGGGACGCCTGTGGCGCGAGATCGCCGGGGAGGTGGCGAAGGACTACCCCGACGTCGAGCTCGAGCACATCCTGGTGGACAACGCCGCGATGCAGATCATACGCCGGCCGGCGCACTTCGACGTCATCGTCGCCGAGAATACCTTCGGCGACATCCTGACCGACGAGGCCTCGGTGCTGGCCGGGTCCATGGGCATGCTGCCGTCGGCGAGCCTCGCGGGGCTGCCTAGCGGCAAGGGCGGACGAAGAAAGAGGGTCGTGAGCCTGTACGAGCCCATCCACGGCAGCGCGCCGGACATCGCGGGCCAGGGCATCGCCAACCCCATCGGCACGATATTGAGCCTGTCGATGATGCTGCGGCTTTCGCTGGGCCTCGATGAGGAGGCGGATGCCGTCGAGAAGGCGGTCGAGGGCGTGCTGGCGGAGGGCTATCGCACGCCGGACATCGCGAGCGACGGCGGCAACGTCGTCAAGACGGCCGAGATGGGCGAGGTCATCGCCGGGCGGGTGTAGC
>JADFQF010000210.1 GCA_022561955.1 Chloroflexota bacterium
GATCTGGAAGCTCAGCTCAGTCTGCGTGGTTGCCTGAGTTCTCAGCTCCGGTAAGAAAAGCTTAGCGATAGCGTGGCTTGAGGCTGCGATGATGATGGGGTAGTCCTTTGCGGTGTGTGACTCGGCATTATTTCTTCCCAGGAGGCACGATGAATCGCCCCGGGTTCACCGGAGAGCTCCTGTGTTGAGTGTCGTGAGTGCTTCCGAGGCTTTCTCACGACGGTAGTACGCCTCTTCATACTCGACCGGCGGAACATATCCGATCGGCTCCAGGAGGCGATGATAGTTGAACCACCAGACCCATTCCAGGGTGGCCAGCTCCACGTCCTCCAGACCCCGCCACGGGCCGCGCTTCCGAATGAGTTCCGTCTTGTAGAGGCCGATCACCGTCTCGGCCAGCGCGTTGTCGTAGGAATCACCGCGGCTCCCGACTGATGGTTCGATCCCGGCCTTGGCCAGCCGTTCCGTGTAGTGGATCGAAAGGTACTGCACACCCCGGTCGCTGTGATGAATGAGCGGCTCGGCCCGGTCGTCCTGACGCTCCCAGATCGCCTGCTCCAGGGCGTCCAGCGCCAGATCGCTGCGCAGCGAACTCGAGGTGCGCCAGCCCACGATCCTGCGCGAGAATACATCAATCACGAAGGCTACGTAGGCGAAGCCACGCCAGGTGGCCACGTACGTCAGGTCCGGACAACGCCTCGCGGTCCTGCTCTCCGAGGCTATCCAGCGTCCCTCGAATGGATGCGAACACCCCCTCGGCCCTCGGGATGGTCGCTCCCAGCGCCTTCTTGAAGGCCTCCATCTGTAGGACCGTGGGGGCCTGGTCCAGCTGCTCCAGGACCCTCTCAGGACTCTGACGCGGCTCGCCCAGCCGTGCAGCCAACACCTCCAGGGCCAGCGGCAGCCTACCAACCCTATCGGCTATCAGGGCAATCTTGGGGTCGTCGGGAGAAGCCTTACTCCGAGAGCACAGCAGAGCCGTCGCAGCATCAGGCCCAAGCACCTCTATCCAGTGATAGGCGACCCTAGGAGGTAGAAGGTGTCGTCGGGAGTCGCGCGTGGCGATGAGCAGCCGTGCACTTCCCGACTCATTCAGCAGCTCGTTGACCTGCTCCATGTTGGGCAAGTTGTCGACTACCCACAGGTTCTCGGAAGATAGGCTGGCAAGCCCTCTCTGCACCTCTACGGCGATCTCGTCGTCGCTCTTCCCCCCGACATCGATGCCCAGCGATGGGGCCAGCCCTGCCAGGGTAGATGCGATGTCGGTCTCACCTGCGGTCCAGAAGCCATTGACCTTCGCGCTGTGGGCGTATTCGGCGGCCAGGCGGGACTTGCCTGAGCCCGCTCCGCCGGAGATCACAACCGCTCGGCTCCCTTTAAAGGATGTGGCGATGGCACCTAGCTCGTCGTCTCGACCGTAGAACTTGTCACCGAGACTCTCCGGCCGCCCGGCCCAGTAGCTCGCTTCGATCTCTCGCCCTGGCGCACGGGGCTGGTCGACGGTTATCTCGACTCGATGAGTGGTCTCTACCGCATCCGGGACGTGCTCATCCTGGGAGGCCTCATCGCGGCGCAATATTCTGCGCAGCATTACCCCCAAGGCTATCAGAGCTATCAACGCGCTGGGAATGCCGACGATAATGCCTAATATCTGAGGATCCATGACGCGATAATCTTACCAGAAGGCCGTTGAACGCGCTTGCAGCACGGTTACGTTTATCCTTAAGACGACCTTTAAGTTCGTACTCTTATTTGACATCTCGGCTGTAATGCCGATACACTCAGGCAACATTTGGCGGCTCTCGTTGAAGTGATATGGCTCGATTTAGTACAACCGAGGGCATCGCGTTTCGCTCTATCCGGGCGACGTGCCACCAGGGACTCGGCGTTGAGCAGCTGCTGACGGCCGTGGGCCAAAAGCTGCAACGCCTTGCCGGCTCGGACGCCTTTTGCTCATGTCAGATCGATCCCGCCACTGCCTTGCTTACCTCCGCCGTGTCCGAGGGCTGGCCCGACGAAGCCAAGCCCATGCTCATCGAGCATGTTGTCCTCAAGTCCAGGGCGGCTGATGCTCCCTGGATGCTCAAAGCAGGTCTTCGTGCCACAGATGTAGAAGCTCTGCTCCCCGACCTTGACAAGCCTTTGGAAGACCCATACTATCAATATCAGCTTCTGCCCTTCGGTTATCGACATGAGATAGAAGTTCTTTGCGCCGCCAAGGGCTCGGCATACGCAGTCCTGGCATTGAGCCGAAAGGAAAGCTCAGGGCGAATCGATGGCTACGTCGGAGGCGACACCGCTTCGAGGCAGCTTCGGCCAGCCCTCCACCAGCTCATATTGATAGCTCCCAAATCCAAATTTCGCAGTCATCTAGTCGCACCCCTAATTGCCGGACAATTTATCGGCCATCTAGTCGCCCTTCTGATTGCCAGACAATTTATCGGCCATCCAGTCGCCCACCAGCGGCCGACACTTGTATGGGATGTTGAAGCACACGTGGGCGCCGTCCTCGTACAGGACGTACTCGACGGGCACCCCGGCCTTTTCGGCTTCCCTGACAATCTCCTCGGTGTTGACGTAGGAGCTCTGGGCGTCCAGCTTGCCGTTGACCACGAGGTAGGGGCAACGGATGTTGCCGATGATGCCCTCCAGGCTGCGCCGTCCGTGTATCTCCGCCGACTCCTCGGCCGTCTTGGCCCAGGCAATGAACCTCCACCAGGCGTTGGCCGCGTTACCGGGGTTTTCGGGAGTCGTGCGAACCACGAATGAGCCGCTTATGGAGATGATCGCCTTGAGTCTATCCTCGAAGCACGCGATGCGCGGGGCGTAGTACCCGCCCATGCTGACTCCCACGGCGCCGGTCCTCGCGGCGTCCAGGTCATCCCGTCCTTCCAAGAAATCTATGATGGCCTTTCCCGCCGTTTCGTAGTCGTGTCGAACGGGCATCTTGTCTCTGGTCTCGCCCTGACCGGGGCCGTCAAAGGCGACGACCGCCATACCGCGGTCGAGGAACACGTTTCCCCATTGCCAGAACTCCTCCTTGACCGAGTCCATGCCCGGAACGAGAAGCACGACGGGCGGATTTTCCACTCCCGACGGCCTACGAATATGGGCGCTGATCGAGATATTTTCGTACGGGATTTCCACGCGCTCGAAGGTCTCGTCGAGAATAGCCGCGCCCTTCTCATAGGTCCTGATGGAGTTGGTGTGAGCCTCGTGGTACCGCTCCTCGTTGTCGAGAACACCGGCCCATCTCATCTTGCCCCAGTGGTAGCTCAGACTGGCCCGAAGGTAAGCCTCGCCGGCGCTGAGGGTACGCCCCTTCTCCTCGGCTTCTCGAGCTCGCACTTCGTGGTCGGCGCCGGACTCCGACCAGACGCGAATCCAGTCATCCACGGTGCGTATCCGTCCCAAAATGCCCTCGACCTCGCTGGCGTCGCAGCCCTGGGTCACGAACCTGGCGCGGCCAAGGCTCGCCTCCGCTCGGACCCAATCTTCGACCTCGGCTCGCTCCTGTTGCTGCACCATCTTTTTCTCCCTTATTGACCTTGTAGCTTGTGTATCGGTACGCCGTATTAGCGCGAAGACTGCCGGCAGAGAAATGCCCTGGGCCCGGCGCTAAAGCTCCACCGACTCGGGCACGTCGTCAAATCCGTAGTAATCGTGCCGGATAGCGTCGCCGTAGATTTTCACGATTCGCAGGCCCGACGGGTCGCCTCCCAGGGGGTAGCCCACGGCGCCCGTCGCTATCATCTGAAGCTCGCCGTCCGACGCGTAGACGTTTCTGTGCAAATGCCCGGCGAATACGGCGGAGACGCGATGGGCCTTCAGTACCTCAAGAATAACGGAGCGCCGCTCTCGGGGAATGACGAAGTAACCGTCCTCTTCGTCGCGATGGCCCATGAACAGCGGATGATGCATGAACACGACGATGTCCTCGCAGCCGGAGTCTCTGGCCGCCTGTAGGTCTTCTCGCAGAAACTTCACCAGAGCGTCCCACTCTTCCGGCACGTCAACGGCATCGAAGGCGACACAGCTGTTCAAGACCACGAAGTGGCTACCTTCGTGGTCGAAGGAGTAGTTGTCCGCGCCGAACCGCTCTCGGTAGCGTGCGAGCGTCTCCGTGGTGGGGGTATTGCCGACATCGTGGTTTCCGGCGACCCAATGGAGGGGAATGCCGCCGTCCAG
>JADFQF010000211.1 GCA_022561955.1 Chloroflexota bacterium
AACCCAGGGCCCTCACACCGAGATACGTCCGGGGTTGCTGCTCGATCTTCATCATTGACGACATGTTGTCGAACAGGTCGACGGCCCTGCCAAAGTTCTCCAGCCCTGCCAGGTCGTATGGCGCGTACTCTCCCGAGAACTCGATGTAATCGATAGCGCCGCTGTAGCCGATTACCTCCACCATGCCGGGCCAAATGCTGTGTATGTGGGTCCCGACGCTAGGCTTGTCCGCGTCCAACAGCTCGCGCAATACGTTTCTTCTCACTTTAGGCTCCTCGTAAAAGAATTTCAGATGGGCTGTATGATACGCTATCGCCCCACAACCACCAGCATTTTCTTTCGCCAACTACGGAATCCTACAATGTCGTTCCGGCGCCGGCGGCCCACTAATCGGTTGCGGCGGTGCTATAGCAGCCAACGGAAGGGTTGCACCTGTGACAAAGGAGACGCAATCGGCAGCAATCCAGCTCTTTGGCGTGAAGGCGCAGAGGCAGGCGCTCAGCCGCCGAGCTTGGACAGCGCGGCGTCCTCCGCCGAAAAGTCCCACGGCTCCTTATCGAGGCCCGACTCCACCCACCAGCGATACGTCATCGCCAGCCCGTCCCGCATGTGGTAACGCGGCGTCCAGCCGAGGTCTCGTTGGGCCTTGTCGGTGCCGTAGTACTGGCTTGCCTTCCACTCGTAGGGATAAAACTCCCGGCCCAGAGCCTCATATTCGGCGGGGTCAAAGTTCACGATATCCGGCTTCACGCCCATGACATCGGCGATAACCTGCACGAATCCCGCCGTGGTTATCAGATCGGGGCTCGCGATGGTGTAAGCCTCGCCGACGACGTTATCGCAGCTCGCCGCAGCCAGGAAAGCCTCTGCGAGGTCGTCTACGTGTACGAGGTGGATAAGGTTGAGGCCGTCGCCGGGCACGATTATCTGCCGTCCTTGCGACAGGCGGGCGAAGAAGCTGAACTCCCGCGCGGCGATGTAGTTGTCTGGGCCGTAGACGTATGGAGGGCGAACGAAAGTCACGGGGAAATCCCGACCCTGGTGCGCCTCTCTCAGAAAATCCTCGCAGGCGATCTTGTCGATGGAGTATTTTCGGGGCGAGGCTCTATCCAGCGGGAAGTCTTCCGTAACGGGATAGGTATGACTGGGGGCGTACACCGCCGTAGTGCTGCAGAACACGAAGCGCCCCACGTTGCCTTCGAGAGCGCTCAGCACCGGCGTCAGACTATCGGGGTCGTATCCAGAGATGTCGAATGCAACGTCGAAGGACAGCCCGCCCAGCGCCTCCTGGACCTGGCCATTATCGTACCTGTCCGCATAGAGCCGGTCGACTTCGGTAGGCAGGTCCGCGCTCGTCTGTCCTCGATTCAACACCGAGACCTCGTGGCCTTTTTCAATTAGAAGCCGCACCAGATGCAGCCCTATGAACCTGCTGCCCCCGAGAACGAGTGCCTTCATTCTTTTCTCCCTCTACTGCTGAGACCAGAACTTCAGGGCCTCTTCATCCAACTCGACTCCGAGGCCGGGACCTTCCGGAACGTCCAGGTAGCCGTCCTTGACCACCAGCGGCTCTTTCAGAATGGGACGCTCGTCCCGAATTGAGATGGGTTCGATGTTGTATTCCTGGGCGTAAGGGATTATGGAGTACGCCGCGCAAACATGCAGGTGGGCCACCGTGCTCAAGATCGGCTGGGTGTTGTGCACTGTTATCGGCTTGCCGAACGCCGTGCATAGGGCCGCGATTTTTTGGAACTCAGTGAAGCCCGGCGCCTTGACGATGTCCGGCTGGATGATGTCCACCCTGCCCCTCAGGATCAGGTCGCGGTAGTCGTACAGTGTGTAGATCATCTCGCCGGACGCTATGGGAATGGTCAGTGCGTCGGCCACCTGGGCCAGACCTTCCAGGTCGTAATGCGGACGCGGCTCTTCGAAGTGGAAGACGCCCAGGTCCTCGAGAGCCTTGCCTATCTCGATGGCGTGATGAACGGAGAATGCCCCGTTCACGTCGACCAGAATATCGATGTCGTCGCCCACGGCCTTTCGCACCTCGGTGACGGTGTCGACTGTCTCGTCGGATGGGTCGTCAATGGCCCTGGGCACGGCGCTGTGCAGCTTGTAGCCGCTATAGCCCTGCTCGACGAACGAAGCGGCCCGCCGCGCCTCCTCCAAGGGCGTCAGATTCCTGTCCATGGAGCTGGCATACATGCGCACCTTGTTGCGCACCCGACCGCCCAGCAATTTCCAGATCGGCTGGTTCACGGCCTTGCCCTTGATGTCCCACAGGGCGATGTCCAGCCCGGCGATGGCGCACCAGATGGCGCCGCCCATCTCAAGGCCGCTGCCGGCGCGCTGCATGTCGTTGAAGCGAGGTTGAGTCTCCGTCGGGTCCCTGCCGATAATCGCCGGCGTAAGCAGGTCCTCGACCAGGGCCTTGATGAGCGTCGGCTGCCGGCGAAAGCACTCACCGATTCCAGTAATACCCTCGTCCGTGGAGACCCTTATGAAGGGATAGTCGCCGTCAAGTATCAAACATTCGACGCCGGTGATTTTCATGTGTCATGCGCTCCGAGGCCGGATTACGGGGGAAAGGGTACACGGCGGGCTGATATGACGCAACGCCAAGCCGAAATGCAGTTGCCCGCCGTCCGATTCAGGCCCTAGAATAGGTATGCAACTGTTGACGCGGAGGGGTGGCCGAGCGGCTGAAGGCACCTGTCTTGAAAACAGGCATACCGAGAGGTATCGCAGGTTCGAATCCTGTCCCCTCCGCCAGATGATCAAGGGACCGAAGGTAATTCGCTTCAGTCCCTTTTTCTTGTCCGCAATCGGCAAATGGTCTTGTTGTGGTCACAAAGTGCCTGAAAGTTGCCCGTCTAGGATGTTTACGGCCTCTTCCTGGACACCTTTCAACAGGTGCCCGTAAACGTCCATTGTTATGGTGATACTGCTGTGACCGAGGATGTCTGCGATGGTCCTGGCATGAACGCCGCCAGCAATCATCAATGATGCTGCCGTATGCCTCAGGCCGTGAAAGGTGAGATAAGGCAAGCCACTCCCCTTCACTATTCGGGCAAAGTCTTTGCTTACCCTCTCGCCTCCGATGGGTGTACCAATTGGGGTGACGAAGACGTAGCCCGTACCGCGCCAAACCTCCCCGATGGAGAGGCGTTGTTCCGCTTGGTCAGCTCGTACCCCTCTAAGCACATCCATTGCTCCAGCGCTGAGTGAGATCGTGCGCCTGGACCTATGGGTCTTGGGTTGTCCTTCGACGAGGCCTTGTCCGTCGATGTGCTGTAGCGTCTTGGTCACCCGGAGATGGCCCGCATCTAGGTCTACCATGTCCCACTTCAAACCGCATAGTTCGCCACGCCTCATGCCAGTCAGTGCGGCAAGCTTGTACATAGAGAGGTATGGGCTTTCCTTGGCAGCTTCCAGGAAGGCATTGAATGTGTCAACATCCCAGGTTTGCAGGTTCTTATCTTGGGGTCGCGGCGGTGACACAGTGTCGGCGGGATTCCTGGTCAGCACCTCCCATGTCACGGCCCGCCTCAAGGCACCCTTTAGCACGCGGTGGCAGTGGAGGACGGTCCGATTGCTCAAGCCATTATTCATCATGGCGGCGTAAAGTCCCTGGATGTGCTGGCCCGTGAGCTTCTGCAGGGTCTTCTCGATACGGCCGGCTTTCAGGCGCACCAGACGCGGGACCCAGTCCTGTGAGCGCAACTGGTCGAGGATCGAACCCCGGATGCGCGTCGTGCAGTAGGTCTTGAACTTGATGCCGCGCGAGGGGTCGAAGCCGCGGATGGCATCCATCAGCCCGAACAGCCCCGCGCTGACCAGGTCGTCCAACTCGATGGACTTGGGCAGGGTCTGCAGCAGGCGTTCAGCGATGTACTTGACCAGCGGGTAGTGCCGCTCCATCAGGATGTTGCGCAGCTGCTCCAGCTGGGGGGCGGTCTTCTCGCCACCCTTGCGCGCCTTCTGATACAGAGCCCAGAGGTCCTCGGTCTGCATCTCCTCGACTGGGACCCTGACCTTCTTGGCGGCCTTCTTGGCCACGGCCATCTTGCCCACGGCCTTCTTGGCCACGGTCTGCTTGGCCACGGTCTGCTTGGCCGCTGCCCCCTTGTCGTAAACGTTATGGGTCTCCACCTTCTCGGCGGGCGACTTTCTGGTCG
>JADFQF010000212.1 GCA_022561955.1 Chloroflexota bacterium
GTCCTATGGTTGAGTCCATGTTTTCTGTGAGAAATTGAATCTGGTCCACTTTTTTGAGCGTCGCATCGAGCCACTCCTGCTTCCTGTGGGCCCGGTGATCGCTTGGATCGAAGACGGTGTCCTTGTCGTATGTGCCGTCCAGCATGCCCGAAGCATGCGGGACCCGTGTGATTAGGCCGGTCTGCTCTTCTTCGGCCATCGGGAACCACGCCTTCGACGGGTCTTGCTCCAGGATGCTGTAGATGATCTGCATGGCGACGGCGTGACGCTCTTTGATGGCCGCCTCGCCCTCTTCGTACCAGCCGATGTCCGGGCCGATGGCGAAGCCGTAATTCCTTATCTTTCCCTCTTTCACCAGCTCGTCCAGGGTCTCGAACAGCTCCTCGTTCTCGATCGCGTCCATCTTAGGGTTGTGAAGCTGGTACAGGTCAATGTAATCGGTCTGTAGCCTCCGCAGGCTCTGCTCGCACGCGTAGCGAATGAAGTTGGGCTCCCACTTCTGGGGCCGCTCCGTATGGCCCTCTCGAGAGGTATTGGCGTAGAAATCGTAGCCGAATTTCGTGCCGATTATAATCTCGTGGCGATGCTTCTTGAAGGCCTTGGCAAGGATCTCCTCGCCGTAGCCCAGCCCATAGGTGTCGCCGGTGTCAAAAAAGTTCACCCCCCGATCGAAGGCCTTGACCAGAAGGTTTATCCCCTCGGGCTCCTCGATCTTTCCCCACCAGTTCGTGCTGACAGTCCAGACGCCGAAGCCTACTTCGGAGACGTTGAGATCAGTGGTGCCAAGTTGACGATACTTCAATTGACCTTCCTCAGTTAGGGCTCAATATGGGAATCCTTAAACCGCCGCCGCCGCTCCGCCAAGAACCATCCTGATGACTTCGGCCTTTTCCTCGTACTCTTCATCGTTCAAGACGGGACTCATCACGCTCAGGGGCACGTCCTGCCCCAGCTCTACCCAGGACTTGCAGCCGCCATAGTGCTCCAGCACCGGCAACGCCTGCGGTTGCTGCAGCTCGTACACGCGGAGAAGCGCTACGGTAAGGGGCTGCTTTGGCCTCCAATGAAGACGCTTGTTGGCGTAGTCCGTCGTCCAGATATGGTGGGGAGCTATGCCGTCCAGCGCCTCTTGCTCGCTGACCTCGAACTTGTCGGTGACGGTGCACCAGTAAGAGAGTGTGACCAGGCCGGGCACGTCGTCGTCCGCCAGCGTCTGAGCTAGATCATCGGCGAAGGCGTCCTTGATGAGCTCCACGTTCTGGTGCTCGTACGTCGGGTAGAGCAGAAATTCTGGGTGGACAACCCGGAACTCCTTGTCATCCTTGTGGATGCCGCCCTTGCGAATAATTAGGACCTGTTTCCCCGATCCCAGCGCCTTTATCGCCACGGCCCACTCTTTTAATGCCAGGTCCGATTCCGCGGGTAGCAATGTCATCTGCTGCTCCTCTTCGACACGTACGACTGAGAGAACCTTAGACTATTATAATCAACGAATAGGGCCCAGTCTAACCAAATACGCGACGGATTCCGGGCCGATGCCAATCAAGGCTTCAGAGCATACTTCAACGGCCGGTCCGGCGCAGCGTCGCCGGTCTGAGTCAAACGGATGCCTGTACGGCGTCACGCAGTCGCGGCGGGAGGCTCCTCGTAGCCCTCCGGCATGGGTTTTTCTTGCCGAAGAAAGTTCAGGAAGGCGAGCTGAGCCGAGGGTAGGTGCCTGTCCTCCCTGTAAAAAACCGTGAGGGGCCGGCGGCAGTCCCATCCCTTGACATCGATGACCTTGATGAACCCGGCGACGGTATCCGGAGTCACGGCCAGCCGCGATATCATGCCCAGGCCCAGACCCGCGGCAACGGCCCTCTTGACCGCCTCGTTGCTGCCCAGGTCCATCACGACCTTGAGTGTGAGTCCGTGCTGTGAGATGCAGTCTTCCGCCGTGCGTCGAGTCGCCGAGCCCTGCTCCCTCAGAATGAAGTCGTGGCCATTAAGGTCCTCGATGTCGACCTTTTCCATGGTGGCCAGAGCGTGGGTCGGAGCGGCGATGACGACGATCTCGTCGGAGACGTAGGTGAACGACTTCAGCCCTTTGAGGTTTACCGCCGCCCCCGCCATACCCATGTCCAGCTCCCGGTTGTAGATCCTCTCCACCACCGTCTGCGTGTTCGAAATGGAGAGAGACACCTCGACTCCGGGGTATTTCTGTCTGAACTTGCCGATAGCCCAGGGGAGTATGTACTCGCCCGGCGTCGTGGATGAGCCGATCGTCAGCTTGCCGGCGCTGAGTCCTTGTATGTCCTGCACCGCGCTCTGCATCTCCTGCGCCAGGGAGAAGATGCGCTTCGTGTAGCTGTAAACGGCCTCCCCCGTGTCGGTGAGCTGAAGGCCTCGACGCAGCCTGAGCAGCAGGGGGCCGCCCATGCTCTCTTCCAACTCTTTCACCTGAATCGATACGGCGGGCTGACTTATCAGAAGCTCCTCGGCGGCCTTGGAGAAGCTGCCGAGACCGGCAACGGTGTGAAAGATATGGAGCTGGTGAAAATTCGGTATTGTCATAATCTCAAGATTATGTAGCCAGGGGCTCAGGTTTATGTGACATTATACCCAATGAGATGTTGGTTGGCTACGAAGGGCTTCCGACAATGGTTGTGAATGGCCGGGTCTCTGCATTAGAATCTGCCAGAGTCGTCTGAAAGGAAATGCAGTTGCTAATCCCGCGCCTTCTCAGGGCAGCCGCGCTGGACCCAAGAGCCTACGAAGGAATTGGAGAACAGCCCGAGGACATGTTCAGGGCCTTGGGCGTCGTGATGGTGGTCGGCATAGCGTTTTCCGTGGGGGTACGCGCGCTTCCGGGCATCGACTTCGGAGATACGCCGCCGCTGTCCGCCGTCCTGGTATCCCTCAGCACCGTGATGACGGGTTGGATCGTCTACACGGCCGTAATCTACGTGCTGGGAACCCTGGTCTTTCGCGGTAAAGCGGGCTTCCGCCAAATTCTAAGGACTCTCGGCATAGCGTACGGGCCGGGAGTCGTAATAGTGCTGGGAGCCATACCGAGCGTCGGAGGCTTCTTCTTTTTTATCGGGCTGATCTGGATTCTTCCCTCCGCGCTATTCGCCGTCAAGTCCGTCCAGGAATTCGACTGGGTGAGAAGCTTCATCGTGACGGCGGTAGGGTGGGTCGTCGCTCTCGCCATTTTGCCGGGCTACTTACTCCTGGGAGCGACTGCCAGCTCGCCTGCTTAAGAAGGGTCCCGCACGGAATCCAGGTAACCCTGCACCACCGGCCACTTCTCGCCCAGGACATCCTTCATATTTCGTGAGGTGATCTCCTGGACCTCATCCAGCGTCCTGGCCTGAAGCTCGGCCAGCTTTTCGGCAACAACACGGGTATGCCGGGGCTCGGTCCAACTCTCCCTCTTGGCCTTGAAGGGCTGAGGCGCGGAGTCCGTCTCCAGAACGATGTTGTCCAGCGACAGGCCGGCGGCCACCTCCTGTAGATGGGGCAGGCGCAGGAGCGGACGAGCCAGCGAGATATAAAAGCCAAGGTCGATGGCCGTCTTTGCCGTGCGCTCGTCGCCCTGGAAGTAGTGCATGATGCCACCGACCTCGTAGGCCCGCTCCTCACGCAATACGCGGAAAATCTCGTCGTGCGAATCCCTGCTGTGGAAGACGATGGGAAGTCCGAGGTCTCGCGCCAATCGAATCTGCTCTCGGAGGGCCGGGTATTGTATCGACCTGTCGGGCGCACCCTCCATGAAGTCGAGGCCTATCTCGCTGATGACGATAACCTTATCGGAGGACGTCGCCAGGCGATGAAGGGCGGCATAGGTCTCGTCAGTGAACGGCGCTTCTATGTCCATTGGATGGATACCAACGCCGGCGAAAAGATCTGGAAACCTGGCCGATATCCGTGCGGTGCGCTCCGATGATTTCAACGTGGTCCCCGCAGAAATGACGAAGCCCACGCCGACTTCGCGAGCCCGGGCCAATACCTGCTCGATCTCGTCGTCCGGGTAGGATTCGAGGTGGACGTGACAGTCGATCAGCATTGGATTCTCTCGCTAATACACGCGCTCAGGTAGCATTGGGAACGGGCCTCGATTATACTACATTCGCCACGTGGGCCATTCGAAAAAGGCC
>JADFQF010000213.1 GCA_022561955.1 Chloroflexota bacterium
GAGCAGTGCGTCCGTGGCCTGAAGGCGACGCGGAAGGGCCCCGAGATGGTGGAGAAGGGCCTGGCCATCGTGACGACTCTCGTGCCCCACATAGGCTACGACGCCTCGGCCGCGATCGCCCACGAGGCCCAGCTGACGGGAAAGACGGTGAAGGAGGTCGCCCTGGAGATGACGGACCTGTCCGAGAGTAGGCTGGACGAAATTCTAGACCCCGCTTCCATGACGTAGCCCGGGGACGTCGGGAGGCGTCTCGACACTCGCGGTCGCTAGTTCGGAAGCATCAGCTTGTCGCCACCCTGCGCCTTGGCGGCCTTGAGGCCGGCCCTGGCCATCTTGAAAAGGGCCTCGGCGTCATTGGCGTCTCGGGGCAGGCATGCGACTCCTCCGCTAATAGTGAAGTTCTCGCCGACGACTTCGCGCACCCTCTTTCCAAAAGCCTCGGCCTCGCTCCGCCCCAGCTCGGGCAAGAGGACCGCAATCTCGGACTCGCCGGACTTGCCGCAGATGTACCAGGGTCGAGATTCCAGCCGAATGCTGCCGGCGAGGGATTTCAGGAGCTGACGTCCAACGGCCTGGCTGCCCTTTTCGGTGTAGCTTTCGTAGCTGTCGATATCGAATATTACCAGGCTGAGCTCATGGCCCTGTGCGAGTGACCTGCCGACTTCTCTTTCCAGCATCTCGCTGAAGACGGCCTCACCGTAAGCACCCGTAACGGCGTCGCTCGCAGGTGAGTCTACAGACGGCTCCAGGCTCGGAGTGGCGCCGCGAATGCGCTTCATCTCCAGGACTTTGGCCACGGTTACTTTGATCAGATCGACGTTGAAGGGCTTGGTAATGTAATCGGATGCACCGAGATTCACCAGCTTGACGGCGGTCTCGACGGAGGGATAGCCCGTGATCATCACCACGGAATACTCGGGGTCCACCTTGAAGGCTTCCTGCAAGACCTCGATGCCGTTCATGCCGGGCATGACCATATCGCTGATGATCAGGTCGTACCGGTTTTGCTTGAGCAGCTCCACGCCCTCGATGCCGTCCTTGGCAGTGGTTACCTGGTAGCCGTCCTCCGTGAGGATCTCCGTCAAGAGGACACGTATAATCTCCTCGTCATCGATGACGAGGAGGCTTAAAAGGTCGTTGGCCTCATGCCGGATAGAGGCCATGCCTACGTTGTCGGCGTCGGTGACCATTCATTCCTCCTGGACCGGCCAAGGGCCTGCAAAGCTGCCATACCGGACCCGAGACAGGCGCTCCGGCTCTGATCCGCCGGATGACACACTCTATTATCCAGCGTAACGATTGGATGAAACACGGTGATTAGACCTAAATCGGGTTGGCAGATAGGCGCGGCGCTTATGGGTGCAAGCTACTATCTAACGACCGCGGCTACACTTAATGTCTCGAAGGTATCGTGCCTTCGCGGGGATGAAATCCAATCTCCGGCACGAAAGATTTCCAGGGCCCGGTGAAGCCACGAGGCGGTCCGTTCGCGTCTCGGACCGATGGATAATTAAGGGGTGCCTCGGGCGATGAGCTCCCGGACGAATCGCTCCTCGCCGGACCTATCGGTCACGGCCCCATCCAGACGAGCCGCCTTCAGCTTGCGCAGGAGCTCACCCACGGCCGGGCCTTGCTCCACTCCCATCGCCAAGATGTCCTCCCCTCGCAGCTCCGTCTCCACCCGGCTAAGCTCGTTCAGGAACAGCGCCAGCGTCTCCGCGGCCACCGCATCCTCGGAGGCCAGCATTACGGACCTTATCGCCGCCCCATCGTAGATCGCCAGCTTTTCGTACAGCTCGCTATTCGCGGGCTGGGAACGCGCCAGGGAGCCGACCACGCCATCGAGTCTCCTGGCATCCTGAATAACGGTCCGCCATCTACTACCGAGGTTGAGCCTGAGGGCCAGTGACGTGATATCGGACTCGGTGCCGCCGGACGCCAGGAGTGAAATGGCGACGAGGCCTCTCTCCTCTGATGGCGGCTCGTCGTCCAGCCTCCGTATCGCATTCAGCCCGACCGGGTCCGGCTCCAGCGATGGATGGACCGCCTTGAGAACGCCGAGACCGAGGGCGGATTCCACTATGGCCGCAAGGTTGGCCTCCCCCAGCATCAGCTCGAACTCCTGCCGCAGCCTATCGGCAGAGATGTCGTCCAGGTGGCGCAGGCCGCGAAGCAAGGCCTCCCTGGTGCCGGGCTCGATTCGAAACCCGAGTCGGGCCCCGTACCTGATCGCACGAAGAATGCGCGTGGCGTCGTCGACGAAGCTCCCGGGGTGCAGCACCCGGACCAGGCCCGCCCGCAAATCATCGCGACCGTTGAACGGGTCGATGGGCCCGTCGAAGGTCTCCCCGTCCAGGGCGACGGCCATGGCGTTGATGGAGAAGTCGCGTCTTGCCAGGTCGTCCTGAAGTGTTCCCGGCGAGACCGAGGGAAGGGCGCCCGGACGCTCATACGTCTCCCTGCGGGCCGTGGCGACATCCAGCACCGCCTCCCCCAGGGATATCTTGTAGGTCATGAATTGGGAACGGCCGACGACCTTTCCCTCTAACCGCTCCGCCAACTGCTCCGCGAACCGTGACGCATCACCTACGACGGTGAGGTCCATGTCCCTGGATTCCCTTCCCAGGGCCAGGTCCCGCACGACTCCGCCGACCAGGTACGCCTCGCAGCCCAGGTCTCCCGCAACGCTCAAAGCGGCCCAGACCCACCGCCGCTGGTCAGGTGTCAGATGCGTAAATATTGGTGGAAGCTCGGCCATACGGGCAATATACTCCTGGGCTGCCGCCGATTATACCAGGGGTCGGGTATGTGCCAGTGTACGAGGCCCAACGCATCTTCAGAGTAGGGGGCGAAAAAACTTCGGCAGGGGCCAACGCCCCCTCCCTCTAACTCCCTCCCACGAGGGGAGGGAGGGCATCCGACTCAGCGGCAAAGCTCAGAACGCGCACTGGTGTCCCTTCTCCCATTTCGGGAGAAGGCTAGGATGAGGGCGTGGACGTGCTCCCTCCAGCGAGGGGAGGGAGGACATACATGCCCTAGGCGGCAAAACCAGAGCCTATCCTCTAACTTAAAACGGCGGAATCACATGCCGCGCCGACGACCCTCCGGCTCCCCGGGCAATTATCCAGTTAGACGAGGAAGCGAAAAGCTAAAGAATCTCAGGCGATGACCAGGGGGATACGCATCTCGTCCGGGCTGAGCCCCGAGTGGTGAGAGACCAGCGCGGCGGCCTTGCCGTCACGATCGCCCTCCGGGTAGTAGAACGCCGCCTCACCCAGGGAAAGGGCCACGTGAGAGCCTATGCGGGCACGAGTCTCGATAGACATCGGCCCAGGGCCAAACAGCTCGATCTCCTCGGCCTCCTCCACGGTTATCAGCGCGAAGGAATCACCCGCGGCATCGAGAAAGAGGCTCGTGAAACGGTCCACACTGTCCCGGCGCACGTCGAAATGCATGACCCGACGGTCGCCGGCCGGCGGATGCCTCAAGCACTCGATAAGCTCATCGGTCGGGTTTACTCGAAGGACCCGGCTCTCGGGGCAGTCCAGAAGCCCGTGGTCCGCGGTCATGACGAGACGGGCCTCGCCCGGCAAGCCTTTGGCCAGGTCCCCCACGAGGCTATCCGCATCCATTGCCAGGGCCTGCGTCTTGGCGTGGCCCGTACCGAGCTCGTGGGCCGTCGAGTCCACGAACGAAATGTACAGGACCGTAAACGTTCGATGGCGGGCCCTATTTACCCTGTCCAGGATATCGTTCACCGCGACCGAAGCCTTCTCGTAGCCCGCTCGCCGCATGTCGCCCGCCCAATACGTCGAGTAGGGCGTGTCCCAGATGGCTTGAGGCAGCAAATACAGGCCGTCCCAGGCGGTCCGGCCAAGCAGCGACGGCTCTGGGTAGGCGTCCCAGGCGGTCACCCCCAGGCCGCCGAGCTCGGCCCCATCCGACCGCCTCTGAAAGCGGATGATGGTGCTAACGTCTCCGAGGGCCGGCAGGTACGTGTGCCATCCCACTACCGCATGTTGTGACGGCCAGAGCCCCGTGGCCAGCGACGTGAGCACCGCCGGAGTCGAGGACGGGAACACCGTCACCAGCTCGGAAACGAGGTGGCTCTTCAGGAAACTAC
>JADFQF010000214.1 GCA_022561955.1 Chloroflexota bacterium
GTATCCAAGCGCAAGAATATTCCGCCAATCCAGACGAGGCGACTGGCACGAGGTTATGGAGCGGGTGGTGAGAGAGGTAAAAAAACATGTCGCAAACCAGTGAAGCCAAAGCTTTGACCGCTGTGGTTAAGATAGACATTTCGCCCGGCGAACTGCTGGATAAAATTACCATTTTGCAAATCAAATCCGAACGCATTGAAGATCAGAATAAAAACCGCAATGTGATGATTGAACTGGAAGTGCTTGAAACAGCCTTCAGCCAATCGCTCACCATGAGTGACAAAATGTCTGAATTGACCGCCTATTTCAACGGAGAGTTCGTCCCCGATAGCCAGTGTCTGATCCACGCCACCGACAGGGGGTTTCGCACCGGTGACGTCGTCTACGATCTCCAGCGCACCTTTGGCGGCAAGATATTTCGGCTCAGGCAGCACCTGGAAAGGTTCATGCGGTCGCTGAAGTACATTCGGGTGGAAACGGGACTGACGATCGACGACTGGGAGAGGCTGACCATGGAGGTGGCGGAGCGTAACGAGCCCCTCCGGCAGTCCGGCGGCGACTTCACCATCACGCAGTTCGTCACCAGGGGACGGGGAAGGTCCGTCGTGGACCCCGTTCCTCCGACCGTGTGCATCCTGCCCCAGCACATAGACCTCGCGCAGTACGCCGAGTTCCACAGGACGGGCCTTCACATCGTGATTCCCAGAACGCGTGCGTACACGGTCGAGTCCCTGGACCCCAAGGTGAAGCATTACAGCCGCATGAACTTCGTTCTGGCGAACCTGGAGGCGGCAGACGTAGACCCGGACGCTTACCCCGTGCTTCTGGACGGCGACGGCAACATCGCCGAGCACATCGCGGGCAATTTCTACCTGGTATCGAACGGTGTCCTGAAAATGCCCGGTGACAGGAGCAGCCTGCAGGGCGATACCCGAAAGGTGATATTGGAGCTGGCCAAACGGCTCGATATTCCGACGTCCGAAGAGGAGCTACAGCCCTACGACGCCTACACCGCGGACGAGATCTTCCTGACCAATACGACGTACTGTATCCTGCCGGCGGGACGGGTGGACAACCGGCCCGTGGGCGATGAGGTGCCCGGGCCGATAACGCGGCAGCTTCAGGCCGCGTGGAGCGAGATGGTCGGAATCGATTACGTTGACCAGGTGTTGAATTTTAGGCCGGTTGCCTAGCGCCTCGTTGGGAAACTATCGGGGAAGACTACTATGCTAATCGCTCGTAGCCGCAGGCGACTCAGCGGCTTCGACGATGCCAACGCTCCCTGATCCCTCGATGCTTCCGGAAGGCGGATATAGCACCGTCGTAGCTACGGCAAACACGAATAGCACCAACAAGAATAGCCACTCTGCCTTGTTGCTCACTAGCCCTCTCCTTGGGTGAGGCTGTTTACCACTACATGGACGCCGCCGCCGGCTGTGCACCGCACCCAGGTATTCTGTAAACCCCGTTGGCGAAGAACAAACATGACCTATCACCGACGACGCCCGGCCTGATTGCCGGGTGACAAGATGGCACAGCCATGAAGAACACGCCTCGGAGGCTCAGTACCGAGCGAACATGCCTTGGATCTCTTCTCGGTCCTCCGTGACGGTAAGGGCCAGCATCAGGAGTATTCGTGCCTTCTGGGGCAGCAGGTTGTCGCATACGATGAAGCCCTGTTGGTCTTTGCGAGGCGTCATGATGACCCTGCCGGCCGTCGACCTCGTAGCCAGCACGACGGGTATGCCCTCTTCCACGGCCTGAACGGCCGCTTCCAGCGTGGCGGGCGGGTAGCTTCCGCCGCCGAATCCTACCAGGACAAGGCCATCGGAGCCGTGCTCGCGAACGGCGTTCACCATCAATGCGTCGGAGCCGGCGTAGGAGTAGACGATGTCGACTCTGGGCAGCGAGTCGCGGCCCTCGACATCAAACGGCGTGTCCAAGGTGTGGGCACGAGTGGGCGCGCGGTAGAACACGACCTCGCCGTCGGAGTCGACATAGCCAAGAAAACCAAGCTCGTTGGGCCGAAAGGTCTCCACCCGAAAGGAGTTGGATTTCGTGACGTCTCGGGCGCTGTGAATCTCGTTATTGAGGACGGTCAACACGCCGAGGCCGCCCGCGTCCGGAGTTGACGCGAGCCTTATGGCATCCAGCAGGTTGATGTCGGCGTCCGTGCCCAGTGCGGTAGGCGGCCTCATGGCCCCCGTCACCACTACCGGTTTGCGCGACTTGATGGTCAGGTGCAGGAAGTACGCCGTCTCCTCCAATGTCGCCGTGCCGTGCGTCACCGCTATCCCGGCCAGGTCCGCCTCGTTCCTCAATAAGTCGTTGATTCGCTGCGAGAGACGAAGCCACTCGACTGGTCCTATGGCCGTGCTGCCGACGCTAATCAGGTCCTCGGCCTCTATGTCCGCGATTCCGTTGGCCTCTGGTATTCTCGCCAGGGATTCCTGTATCGTCAGGTGTCCGCCCAGCTCGGCATAGAGAGTGTAGTCGAGGCGGTCCGGCCCGATTCCCGCGATGCTGCCGCCCGTGGCGACGATTCTGACCCTGGGCAGGGCGTCAGGCATTACATCCCTCCTTTTGAAGCTTCCGCCAAGTGTATAATATCGGGCGCGGTCCCGGAACGGACGTCCTGTTCCACGAGACAGAAGCCATGGCAGAGAGTGCGTGAAGATGAAGGTATTGGTAGCCGACAGGATCTCCGAGAAGGCGCTGGACAGGCTGAGGAGCGCCGGCATCGAGGTCGCTTTTCAGCCGGATGTCGTTGCCGGCTCGCTGCGGGACGCCATCGCCGAGTCGCAGGCCGACGTGCTGGTCGTCCGGAGCACCAGGGTAACCGCCGACGCGCTTGCGGGTGGCAGGCTCAAGCTGGTGATACGCGCAGGCGCGGGATTCAACACCATCGACATCGAGGCGGCAAAGGCATCGGCCATATACGTCTCAAACTGCCCGGGCGGCAACGCCGGCGCGGTTGTGGAGCTCGCCTTCGGGCTCATACTGGCCCTGGACAGGCACATACCTGAGAACGTACAGGACCTGCGACGGGGCAGGTGGAACAAGCTGCTTTACAGCGACGGCGGAGGTCTGCGCAACGGCACGTTGGGTCTTATCGGCCTGGGCACCATCGGCCGTGCGATGGTGCCCGTGGCGAAGGCGTTCGGCATGGAAGTAGTCGCGTGGAGCCGTTCTTTGACGCCTGCGATGGCCAAAGACGCGGGCGTGGCGATGGCCGGCACGCCGATAGAGGTAGCCTCCCTCTGCGACATCGCCAGCGTTCACGTCGCGCTGAACGAAGACACCCGCCTGCTGATAGGCGGCGATTTCTTCGATGCCATGAGGCCCGGCGCGATTTTCATCAACACGGCCCGGGCCGAGGTCGTGGACGAAGAAGCCCTCGCCGGCGCCGTCGAGGAGCGCGGCATACGGGCGGGCCTGGACCTGTTTGAGGGTGAGCCCTCGTCCGGCACGGGGGAGATTCACAACGGGCTGTTTGGTCTCGACGGCGTCATCGGCACGCACCACATCGGGGGTCAGACGGCGCAGGCGCAGCAGGCCATCGCCGACGAGACGGTGCGAATCATACTGGAATACCGCGACGAGGGCGTCCCGCCAAACCTGGTCGCCTAGTGCCCTACTCTACCCTCGCCCGGGGATCTGCCGACGGTTATAGTTGACTCTTGCAGGTGCCTGAAGGGCGGCACGAAGCAGCCTCTCATACAGGACTTTTCAGCATGTTCTCGCCGGGGGCGGTCGGAGTCGATGCCCGGCGCGGCAACTCTATCCAAGGAGAAGTAACCCTTGCCAAGCATGCCGTCCTTTGGGTCGGACCATGTAAAACGTCTAGCCTTCTACTGGCTGCCGTTCATAGGATGGATGACATTCATCTTCCTGCTGTCCAACACCACGTCTTCGACCCTCGAAGACGTCAGAGAAGGGCTGCCGTACCGGATACTGCGCGCTCTGTCTAGACAGGAGGTCGTCCACACCGTGGAGTTCGCGGTCCTGGCCGCCCTGACCTACCGGCTCCTGTTCAGCCACGACGTCCGCAAGATCGGATACCTCGTTGCCGTCAGCCTGCTGGGTGCGGTGGCCTACGGAATATCGGATGAGA
>JADFQF010000215.1 GCA_022561955.1 Chloroflexota bacterium
CATGACGCCCTGGCAAGTGCTGCATATCGTCATGATGGGCAGCCCCGCCCGCTCCGCGATGGCGAAGTTACGTGCGTTGAGCGTGTCGCCCAGGCGTTGGTTCTTCTCTTGAAGAACGCCCGCTCCCGTGCACGAGGCGCCCTTCATCACCTCCGTATCCAGGTCGATGCCCAGCCTTCGGCAAATCTCTATTGTTGAAACATAGAGCTCAGGGCATGCCCCTCTGGATACGCAGCCTGGATAAAAGGCGTATTTCATTTCTTGTTCTCGACCTTCTCGAATATGCGCCGGACGTTCTCGATGCCTGGAATGCTCTTGTGGAAAATCGGCGGCCTCTTACCGACAATCTCAGACTTAATGCCTAATGGAATGAGCTTGATGATCTCTTTGAAGTTGGTGTAGCCAAAGGTCTTGAGCGGCAGCCGAAGCTCGTCCAGCGTGCCGCTGTGTCTGATCGAATCGGTGAAGACCTCTGTGTGGCGCGCGCCGTAGGTATTGGTAAAGCCGGCCTTGATGGCCTTGTCCCTTAGTGCCATGATGCGGTCCATCGGCGCGACGCTCTTGGGGCAGACCTCGATGCACTGCAAGCAGCGGGTGCAGTCCCACATTCCACCGGATTCGTTGAGACTTCCCAGGCGGGACGCATCGGCGTTGTCTCGAGGGTCGCCTACGAACCGATAGGCCTTGGCCAGCGCCGCGGGGCCGAGAAAGTTCTTGTCGACCTCCAGTGCGGTGCAGTCCGACACGCAGGCCCCGCACATTATGCAGCTCATGACGTCGGCCAGATGGAGCATGTCTTCGTTGGGAGCTATGTACTCCGCTTCGGGCTCAGGACCCTGATGTTGAAGCCAGGGCTCGATGGCCCGCACCTTGTCCCAGTGGATCGCCATGTCCGTCACCAGGTCCTTGATGACACTCATGTTACCCATGGGCTCGATCAGGATGGGTCCGCCGTCCTTCGGCATTGCGTCGATCACCTTCGTGTTGCAGGCCAGCCCGGCCTTGCCGTTTATACGCATGCCGCATGAGCCGCATATCGCGCTGCGGCAAGAGCATCTCAACGCCAGGGTGCCGTCGATCTCCTCCCGTATCATGATGAGGCCATCCAGTACCGTGGAGGACTCGACTAGCTCGAGCTCGTACTCCTGGTAGAACGGCGAGCTGTCGTCGTTGTCCGGTAAAAAGCGCTTTACGTTGTAGGTTACTTGCATTTACACTGCTTCCTGAAGATTTCTTGGCCATCCGTCCCCTGCCGGGTTCTGATAGCGGCCCTAGCAGAGCGCTGAAAAACTCTTTCGACCATCCCTCGGGCACTCTTTCGAGTCCAGTATCTCACACAGGTCTGAGGGTAGGTCTACCCGTTCATCAATAGCAACTGTCCCGCTCCATTAAGGCGTTACACTGTTAGCATTAGATATACGCCAAACGCCGCTAGAATAAGTATCCCTATTATCAGTCCTATGAAGAAATGTTCCCACGTTCCTTTTCCATGCAATAACGAGTGCCAATCAATTATCTCGCTCCCCTAATACCGGCTTCTAAGGAAAGGGAACATATCTGTATCTGAGGGACACCCTCAGACTCCCGGCAATCCGCCTGAGGCGGACTGCACTCCCCATTTTTCATCAGCCTACTAGTAGCTTCGGACCTCCGGAGCCCACTGGGTAATGGACACGGGCGAGTGGTCTATCTGCGGGCCGTCGGGCGAATGCCTGACCAGAATGTGCTTGAGCCAATTTTCATCGTCCCTGTCGGGCATGTCCGTGCGCGTGTGGGACCCCCTGCTCTCCTTGCGCTCGATGGCGCTGACCGCGACGGTCTCGGCGCAGTCGATCATGAACCCGAGCTCCAGGGAGAAGATGAGATTGGTATTGAATATCTTACCCTTGTCGGGCACGGCGACCTTTCTGTAGCGCTCTTTCAGCCCTCTGATGGTGCTGAGCGTCGACTCCATGCCGGCCTGGTCCCGATAGACCGCCAGGTTCTCGTTCATCGTATTGCCCAGGTCGTTTCGGATGGCGCCAAACATCTCTCCGCTGCTGTCATTGTCTAGCAGGGACTGGATGTAGGTACGGTCGCCGTCCGCCGCGGCATCCGTCACGTTCTTGTGTGACTTAGAGGCGGCGGCCTGCGCCGCGTGCTCCCCGGACCGTCTTCCGAAAACAAGCGTGTCCAGCAGAGAGTTAGCCCCAAGCCGGTTGCCGCCGTGGACGCTCACGCAGGCGGCCTCACCGGCCGCGTACAGGCCCGGCAATAGAGTCTGGCCGTCGACGTCGGTCTTGATGCCGCCCATCTGGTAGTGCATGCCCGGCCGAATCGGGATAGGCTCCTTTGTCATGTCGACGTTGGCGAAATCACGGGCGATCTCCTGTATCTGCGAGAGGCGCTCCCTGATCAACTGCTCGCCAAGGTGCCTGCAGTCGAGGAAGACGCACCCGTCGACTCCTCGTCCCTCGTTGATCTCGATCTGTTCGGCGCGGGAAACCACGTCCCGCGATGCCAATTCCATCATGTTGGGAGCATACCTCTTCATGAAGCGCTCGCCTTCGCTGTTGATAAGGTATGCGCCGTCTCCGCGAGCGCCCTCTGTGATGAGGACTCCGCTGCCCTTCAGAGTCGTTGGGTGGTACTGGACCATCTCCATGTCCATGACGGCCGCGCCGGCTCGGTAGGCCGCTGCGATGCCGTCTCCGGTGCATATGATGGCGTTGGTGCTGGGCTCGAATATGCGTCCGATTCCGCCGGAAGCCATGATCACGCACTTGGCCCGCACGACTTCGATGTCACCCGACCGTATCTCCATGATTACGGCGCCCACGCATTCGCCGCCTTCCACGATCAGCGACAGCAAGAACCACTCCTCGTAGATCCTGACCCCTGCCTTCATTACCTGCTCGTAGAGGACGTGAAGAAGGGCCTGTCCCGTGAAGTCCGCGACGAAAAAGGTGCGTGCCTGGCGCTGTCCGCCAAATGCGCGTGTGCCCAGACGGCCCTCTTCATCTCGGTTGAAGATCACTCCCATGTGCTCCATGGCAATGACTTCCTGCCCCGCCTCGCGGCACATGATCTCTATGGCGTCCTGGTCTCCGAGGTAGTCGCTTCCCTTGACGGTATCGTAGGCGTGGTCTTTCCAGTCGTCGCCCCTGTCGGTGAGCGCGGCGTTTATGCCGCCCTGAGCGGCGTTGGAGTGGCTGCGCACGGGGTGTACCTTGGAGACCACCGCGACATCCGCGCCCCCGTTGACAGCAGAAAGCGCCGCCCGCATTCCTGCGAGGCCGGCGCCTATTATTAACACGTCGTGATCGAGCATGAATCGGCACCTTTCCGGGCCTTCCCACCCTTTGGAAGATAGCATATTGGGCCCCTCCAGACAACCTATTGCCTGGTTGGAAATGGGTCTATTTGGCCGGAGGAATCCGGCCAAGAGACATAATACGTGACAAGATTTCATAGTTCGTCACCAGCCGGTGAACTTTTTCACCTGCTGTTCCCCCGATTCTTCATATCTGTTCGATACATTAGCTCTATAAGTTCAATTTGCAGAGAATAACCATTGCCGATCATTCACCGTTCAACGGATTACGCGGACCTGTTCTTCGAGCACCTGACCGCACTGCGCGGGTACGCGGAGCGCATTTTCATTCAGGGCGATATCCTCGACCCCGATGAGGACGCGGACCGTGCCGAGCACGCAAACGCCTTCCTCAATGTTGGCCGAAAGTGCGAGTTCACCGAGCACCAGCTGGTATTTCTGGTTTTTGACGAGCTATTGAGGGTCTAGTTATCTGCGCTCGGGCGCTAGCCGGGTCTGGGCCCGCCAAGGTCGATCCGTCTCTTCTTCTCGGGCTACACGCCGAGCCTCGCTGATTCACGAGAACCAGCCCGTTCTACGCTCGTCTCCGTGCTTTTCTCCCCCACGTGTGCAAGCCGCCCTACGTCTCTCATGTGCCGTCGCAGCCGTCGAGCTAATCAGGAGTACGACGTTTTGGACATTCGCTGGTTAGCCTTTCAATGGGGCGCTCACGAGCTTTAATGCCCGCCCTCCGACATTTTGGAATACAAACGCGTACAATATTGGAGCCAAAATACTGGATGAATTAATACCGAAACAA
>JADFQF010000216.1 GCA_022561955.1 Chloroflexota bacterium
TCTGCATACTCGACGTGCAAAAAGTCCGCCAATTATTGACCATCAGCCGTACGCCTTCGTGTTGAGGCGCAATTGGAACGTACAATGTCGAGCTTGGCGTAGGCCTGTCATTCCGGCGAAAGCCGGAATCCAGTCAGACTATCCCTTCATATGGGTCCCGCCAACCCAAATTACCTTTTACGATCATCTCGGCTTTCCACGCTCGCCTCCATCCCTCGATCGTCTTCTCCCGTGCGAAGGGGCGACTCCACCGACCCTCTGGATTCTCCGCCTTCGTCGGAACAGCCTACCCCGGACGCGATCCGGGGACGGGGGCTTGGGAGCACGGTCTAAGTACCGTAAGACGTTCAGATGAGGTTTTCGGATAGGCTGTTAATCGAGACGGGTCAATTATAAGTGCTGGCGGGCCGCTCCGCTACTTCCCCGAATCAACGCGGTGTCGGCCGGCTTCGAGTGCAGTCCGTCCGGCGCCCCAACGGGGCCAAGGATGTGTAGCTTGGTGGGGGGCGTTAGTGTACAATTTCATCCGGCTTCAATCCTGAGCAAAGTGAGCTGCGCAACTTGGACCCGGACCTCATTGAGACGGCGGCTATATTGACCGGATTGGGCATCGGCACGGCATTCGGCCTGCTGGTAGTCCTAATGATCGTCGTCTTCATCGTTCGGCAGGTCAGCGAGCGCATCCTGGACCGTGCCGGCGCGAAGGCCGCTGCCGAAATTGCGGCGTCCGCACAGGAGGCGCAGAACAAGGCACAGGCGGCGGTTGCCGCCGTCACCGCACTTCTTTCTCAGCGGGAGGCAACTCAAACAGGCCGTTAGCGATTAGTCCCTACTCTAGGGCCTTCGCTTCCAACGGCAAGAGCGTTACCCGGCTTGAACGAACTTCTGGACTTCCTGCGCTCCACGGGAATAGCAAACATAGATTGGCGCAACGGCATCATGCTGCTGCTGGCGCTGGCATTTATCTACCTCGCTATACGCAGAGATATGGAGCCCTACGAGCTTCTCCCGATCGGCCTGGGCATCATCATAGCCAACCTGCCGCTCACCGGCCTCACCAACTTTGTTCAAGACTCCACGACGTTTCAGGAGTCGGGCGTGTTCGGCATCATCTTCCACTTCGGCCTGTCGTTCTGGAACTTCCTGCCTCCGATTATATTTCTCGGCCTCGGAGCCATGACGGACTTCGGACCGCTAATCGCCAATCCCAAGACGCTGCTGCTGGGTGCGGCGGCGCAAGTAGGGATATTCGTTGCCTTCTGGGGAGCTCTTGCCGCAGATCTCATTCCCGGCCTGGGGCTGGAGTTTACGCTGAAGCAGGCGGCGGCCATCGGCATCATTGGAGGGGCCGACGGTCCGACGACCATATTCCTTTCCGCCCAGCTTGCTCCGGAGCTTCTCGGCATAACGGCGGTGATCGCCTACTCCTACATGGCCTCGGTCGCCTTCATACAGCCCCCGCTCATGAAGCTGCTGACGACCAAGAAAGAGCGGGCCATAGAGATGAAGCCGCCCCGAGAGGTATCCAGGCGCGAAAGGCTCATGTTCCCGCTCCTCGCCATGATAATTATCATCTTGATAGTTCCCAGGTCCGCCCCGCTCATATCCATGTTCATGATAGGCAACCTGTTTCGCGAGAGCGGCGTCGTGCCCAGGCTGAGCAACGCGGCCTCCAACGAGCTCCTCAACATCGCCACGATCTTCCTGATGATTACCGTCGGGACGCAGCTCTCAGCGGAGCGAGTCTTCTCTCTGGACACCATCGGCATCCTGGCTCTGGGGCTCATCGCGTTTGCGGCGGGAACGGCAAGCGGCCTGCTGTTCGCCAGGTTCATGAACCTCTTCCTGACAGAAAAGATCAACCCGCTGATCGGCTCCGCCGGGGTATCGGCGGTCCCCATGGCCGCCAGAATCAGCCATCATGTCGGGCAGGAGGCGAACCCCAATACCTATCTACTTCCCCACGCGATCGGCCCGAACGTGGCCGGGGTAATAGGCTCGGCCGTGGTGGCCGGCATATTCATCGCACTGCTATAGGTGTTGAGGCCGAGATGCCAGAGCGACTCAGAGTAAAGATCAAGGAAACGTGGTACACCGTCGAGGTCGAAGATATCTCCGCCCGGCCCGTTATCGCCTTCGTGGACGGCGAGCGAGTCGAGGTAGACATCGAGTCGTTGACCGGCCAGACCGATATATCCGAGGCAACCCCGCTCCATGAGATAGAGACCGAGGTCGAGTTTGCGGAGGACACGGCCAGGGCGCATACCGGATACGTCATCCGCGCGCCCATGCCCGGCGTCATAATCTCCGTATCGGTCAATGAAGGCGACAGGATTTCGGCGGGCGACGAGGTCTGCATCATGGAGGCGATGAAGATGCAGCAGGTCATCAGGTCTGACCGCGCAGGCGCCGTACTCAAGATTCGTGTCACCAGGGACCAGCAGGTCGCCGATGGAGCGGCCCTGATCGAATTGGGTTAAAGTGTAACCAGACACCCATATGGAGGATAAGGCATGGAAGACCGCGACAAGCTGGCTATAGACGGCGGAGCTCCGCTCATTAGCGAGCCGATACCCTCGGGAGTATCGGGACCGAGCGTAGTTGGGGAGGAGGAGATTGCCGCGGTCACCGAGGTGCTGCGCAGCCAGAAACTCTTCCGGTACACGGAAGACAGCAACGCCGAGAAGTTCGAAAAAGAGTCCGCAGAGTTCGTCGGGACCGAGTATGCATTGATGGTCAACTCCGGCACCAGCGCGCTCATCTGCGCGCTGATTGGAGCGGGCGCGGGCCCCGGCGACGAGGTCATAGTTCCCGGCTACACCTACATCGCGACGGCGGCGGCCGTGATCGCCGCGGGCGCCGTGCCCGTAATAGCCGAGGTGGACACCTCGCTGGGACTGGACCCGGCCGACGTCGAGAAGAAGATCACGCCTCATACCAGGGTGATCGTCGTCGTGCACATGAGGGGCGTCCCGGCTCGCATCGACGATCTCATGGCGGTCGCCCGCAAGCACGGGCTGAAGGTCGTCGAGGACTGCTGCCAGTGCGTCGGCGGCGAGTACAAGGGCAAACGCGTGGGCACATACGGAGACGTGGGCGCGTGGAGCCTCAACTACTACAAGACCATTAGCTCGGGCGAGGGCGGGCTTCTCTACACGAACGATCGGGACATCTACGAGCGCGCCGCACTGGCGGCCGACCCCGGTCTGCCAAGTTGGACCAAGGACACCAAGGACTCCGGCTGGCAGAACGAGCCGTTCCCCAGGCAGACCTATCGGCCCAGCGAGGTGCTGGCGGCCATGGCCAGGGTGCAGCTCGGCAAGATAGAGGACATCCTCAGCCATCAGCGCGCGCTCAAGAACGCCTTCCTGGATACCCTGGACGAGGGCCGGGGCTACATCCTCCAGCACGTCGACGACCCCGCCGGCGACACCGGAGTATCGGCATCGGTGATCACTCACTCCCAGGAGCTGGCAAGGGGCTACTCCATCGCATTGCAGGCGGAAGGCGCGGAGGTCGCGACGATTTACAACGACGGCTTCCCCGACAGGCACATCTACAGCTACTGGGACGGAATTCTGGAGAAGCGCTCCCCCCACCCGACGGGCTACCCGTGGAAGGACCCCAGCTACAAGGGCAACGTGGAGTACTCGAAGGACATGTGCCCCCAGACGCTGGACCTGCTCGGCCGCAGCATCCGCTTCGACTTCAACATGAACATGACCGTGGAGCACGCCCGACAGCTTGCCGAACAGCTTGACGCGCTCGATAAAGAGAGCCTGATCGCCCTCATTCTGTCGATGCGCGCGCAGATGGCGGAGATGGTGGCGGAGATTCAGTCGTTGCGCGATCAAATCGCCAAGAACAGCCGGAACAGCAGCAAACCCCCCAGCAGCGACGGCTTCCAGAAGCCACGTCCCAAGAGCCTGCGCGTGAAAGGGAAGCGGAAGAGTGGCGGGCAACCCGGTCATCCCGGACGGACGCTGAAACGGGTAGCCAATCCAGATCACATCGAGGTCTATACCGCCGCCACCTGTCCCGACTGCCAGACCGATTTGACCGACATCCCGACGACCCGCATGGAGCGGCGCCAGGTGTTCGACCTTCCTC
>JADFQF010000217.1 GCA_022561955.1 Chloroflexota bacterium
CTTGCCTCGCGAACGTGTCCGAAAAGGGCTCGGTGGGCCAGAAGGCGGCCGGAGTTACCGTTGGATACCCTGACGAGGGTGCGACGCCGGTCGTGTAAGCCCGTCTCACCTGGGGCACCGGCGAGAATGCTATGAGCGTGTCCCTGGCCGCGCGCTGTAGCGCGGAGAACACCGCGTCCTGACTCCTGAAACGGACCTCCGTCTTGGAGGGGTGGGCGTTGACGTCCACCTCGTCGAAGGGAACGCTTATATTGACGACGGCCAGGGGAAATCGGCGCTCCTTTAGGAAGCCGCGATAGGCCTGCTCCAGGGCGATGGCCAGCGTCCGGTTCTGGACCCAGCGCCGGTTCACGAAGAAGCTCATGTAGCTGCGGTTGGCGCGATCGATAGACGGCGGCCCGATCATGCCGTCGACGCGAACGTCGACATTCTCCTGCACGTCCAACTGCTGCGCCAATTCAAGCATGCCCGTCGCGTCACGCAGACCGTAGACGCATGCGATCGCCTCCCGCAGCAGCCCCGAGCCCGGGCTGGCGAACCTGCTCTTTCCGTCGACTTCCAGCGTGAACTTGACGTCGGGGCGGGCCAGCGCATAACGGGTGACCAGCGTCAGAATCTGATTGGCCTCGGACGTTGCGGACCGAAGAAACTTCCTTCTGGCGGGCACGTTTCTGAATAGCTGCTGGACGCTTATTACCGTGCCCCTGGGAGCGCCCTGACGCTCATTTCGAGTCGTCTCGCCCTCCACGATGTCCAGGCGAGTGCCGGCATCCTCGTCGGCGGCCCTGGTGATTATGGATACGCTGGAGACGGCGGCGATACTCGGCAGCGCCTCGCCCCTGAAGCCAAGGGTGGATATGGACTCCAGGTCCTCGGCCCTCGTGACCTTGCTCGTGGCGAAGCGCCGAAATGCCATGTCGACCTGGTCGCCGGGTATGCCGGAGCCGTTGTCGACGACGCGAATCGACTCGACTCCGCCGCCGCGTATCTCCACCGAGACCTCGTTGGCGCCGGCGTCGAGAGAGTTCTCGACCAGCTCCTTCACGACGGAGAAGGGGCGCTCGATGACCTCGCCGGCGGCGATCTTGGACGATACATCGGTGGACAGGAGGCGTATGACCAAAGCGGCAATCAGACCCGATCAGATTTTCTGATTCCCAGTCTACCTGGAATGGACGCAGAGGTGAAGACGAGAACTTTACGGGCCGTTGCTATCTCCGGCAGCGCCCGGCCTGAAGGCGGTATGCTCGGGTCGGCCACCGTTCGTAAGCTGCCGGACCGTGTCGTAGATCTGCTGCATCTCGTCGTCATCGGGATTGCGGAAGTAGTAGGGGCGGCATATGAATCCGCCGAAGCAGGTCACGATCTCCGGGTGGTCGTCGATGACGAAATCGGGCCTGACCTTAACGCCCCACGTGACCAGCCCGGCCTCGAAGTCCTCGATGGGCTTCTGGTACACGCCGGACACGATGTCGTCAAGCTTGTGGCGGCGGACCTCGGCCGTCCGAATGCCCACACCGGACCAGATATAGACCTTGTGACCGTCGGCCACGAGCTTTTCGAAGATGTCTCTCGTGCCCGGGCGCAACGAGTTGTCCACGGCTAGTATCGTGTAATCGACGTCGAAGAATATGTTCAAACGATTCGCTTCAAAGTGTACGGATATCGAGGCTAAATTGAGACGGCATGGCCGTCCGACCTGGGGTCGGAGCCTCCCATCTGAACTCCGGTGTCGGCGTCCAGCATTATTACCTTGGCCGAGCCGCCCATCTCGACCTCGGGATTGATGACCACCCTGTGGCCCCTGGCCTCGAGCTCCGCGGCCTCTTCGGCAGGCATGCCGGGGTCGAGCTCCAGCCTGTAGGGCTCGTCCACGTGGGCGGGGTCGGTGCCGGGCCAGCTGACCCATCTCTGCGCCTCGACGGCCTGTTGCGGGTCCATGCCGTGGTCGATGATGTTTGAAGCACCTGAACGTTCCACGGAATCTGACGGTCGCCGCCGGGCGTGCCGCCCACGATGTTCGCCTTGCCGTCCTTCAAGGTCATGTAGGCGTTCAGCGTGTGCATGGTCCGCTTGCCGGGCTCGATCACGTTGGGATGGCCCTCGACCAGCGAGAAGCCGCGTCCGGAGCGGTTGTTCAGGAGCACGCCGGTGCTTCCCGCTACGAAGCCGCTGCCGTAACCCGCGGACAGGCTGTGGATATAAGAGAGCGCGTTGCCCTCGCTGTCCATGACGCAGAAGTAGCTCGTATTGCCGTCGCCGGCCACCGGCGCGCCAAGCGGGCCCGGATTTACGACCACCGCCGCACTGGAGGTGTCGATTGACTGGCGTCGGCGCTCGGCGAACTCCTTGGAGATGAGATCGTCCAGCGGTATCTGTCCGAAGCGAGGGTCCTTCATATAGGCGTTTCGGTCCTTGAAGGCCAGCTTCAGCGCCTCGACCATCACGTGAACGGAATCGGCGGTATTGAAGCCCATGCCGGCGAGATCGTAGCCCTCCAGTATGTTCAGTATCTCCAGGACGAGAAATCCCTGCGACGGCGGGTTGGTCGCGTAGATCTCATGGCCACGGTAGGTCGTCGATATGGGAACGTCGTACCAGTCGGTGCTGTGCTCGGCCAGCTCCTCCTCGGTGTAGAGCCCGCCCGCCGCCTGCCACGCCCTGATCATCTCCTTGGCCGTGTCTCCCCTGTAGAACTCCTCTGCGCCGCCCTTGGCGACCCTACGAAGGGTCTTTGCCAGGTTCTTGTTGACGAGAACGTCGCCCTCTTCGATGGGACGTCCGTTCTTGGTGAATATGGCCGCCGTGTCGGGGTACTCGGAGAGCACGTCCAGCAAGGCCTTGAAGCCCCGGGCCTGCCTCCTGGACACCACGTATCCCTCTTCGGCATAGCCTATGGCGGGCTCCAGAAGCCTCTCCAGGGACATGGTCCCGTAACGCTCTAGAATGCCCACGTAGGCGTCTACCTCGCCGGGAATGGCCGCGGAGTGCGGTCCCCTCAACGGCATGGTCTTGTAGCCCTTGTTGACGAAGAACTCGCGCGACGCCGCCTTGGGCGCCCTGCCGCTGCCGGAGAGTCCGGTCATCTTGCCGGTCCTGGCCTCGTACATGAGCACGAAGGGCTCGCCGCCCAGGCCACAGGCCGCCGGGACAGTCACGGCCTCCGTCGCACCCACGGCCACGGCCGCATCGAAGGCGTTGCCGCCCTCCTGCAGCACCCGTATGCCCGCCGAAGCCGCCAGGGGTGAAATGGAGCAGACCATTCCGCCCTTGCCGTACACGGTGCTGCGGCCGGTCTTGACCAGGGGCTTGGAGGCTGTAGCCATAGTTATCTCCTATCGCGTCACAAAGCGTTCAAAGCTCAAAAAGGGAACAGAATATTAGGAAAATAGTATCAGGGCTGTCAAATTTAGGCTACCGGGGTAGCATACCAACCCCATCTGACTGCCGGGATGCTTGCTCTTGCATCGGGATTGGACACTATTTGGATGCGCCAATGTGTCCAAGGGGCCGGGCAAGGCCGTTTGATGGCGGGAATCCGTTGCAGGCGTCTCAACATCATCCTGCCTTCTCCCATCAAGGGAGAAGGTTTCTTGTGTCCTTTCCGCGAAGCCCAGTTCGTAAAACTTCCCCTTCTCGCTGGAAGCGCGTATCCTTGTTCCCAGGCAGGGATGTCTCATGAAACCCAGACACTCGGCCTGGGCTTGGGGAGCGATGAAGTGCGACGGAGGCCATGCAAGAGCCGCCTGTGTGAGTAAGAAGACCCTGAGTCAAAAATACTTTGGAGCCGGAATATTGAATTTCGAAAGACCGACCCTTCGTGACGTCATGGAGGCCAAGAAGCGCATCGCGCCCTACGTCTGGCGCACGCCGCTGCACCACTACCTGGGCCTGGACAACGAGCTCGACGCCGAGGTCTGGGTGAAGCACGAGAACCACCAGCGTCTGGGCGCCTTCAAGGTGCGCGGCGGCGTGAACCTCCTGTCCCAGCTCACCGACGATGAGAAGGCGCACGGCGTGATAACGGCGTCGTCGGGCAACCACGGCCAGTCGATCGCCTTTTCGGCCGGGGTCTTCGGCGTGAAGTGCATCGTCTGCGTGCCCGA
>JADFQF010000218.1 GCA_022561955.1 Chloroflexota bacterium
GTCGTCGGTAACCACCTGATCCGCCGGCTCCGTCAAGGCCGGCTGCACCTGGTCTGGCTCCTCCTGGTGAGCTTCGACTTCCGGCTGCGCGGCTTCGATCTTCGTCCTCCCACGATCATCGATTCTGTGCAACGACGACCCGACGGGCGCGGTGACGCCGTTGGTCCTTCGATAGTCCCTGCTTCCTGAAGTCAGCCTGACCATCTCGTTTTCGATGAGCTTGAAGTCCTTCTGCGGCAAGAGGTGCAGCGTGTCAAAGAAGGCCAATGGCCAGTCTTCGGGCGCCCATCGCTTGACGTACTCGAGGCTTGGCGCCAGCCACAGGGCGTCGATGTAGTCCTCCTCATTCAGGACCATCGCGGGCTTGAGCTTGACTCGGTAAGGGTACACTTCGCTCTTGCGGTTGGGCTTCCAGATCGGCGTTCTGTCCTCGAAGGAGCCGGACACGATCGTTGCGGTGGCGGCCCACTTTCGTATGCCGGTAACGTAAAACAGCATTCGATCATCGGGCTGCATGCGCTGAGTGCGGCGACGATACTTGGCGCGCACGCCGAATATTCCAAATCCTTGCTCTTTAGTGACTTCAAAGTCTTCTGGAGGAGAGACCACCATCCAGTAGTTTCTTCCCATAATCTCATTCTCCCTTTTTGGGCCTACATCACATAATGATATCACCTGGCGACATCAATTTCTCGGAATCCTGCGTCATGATTTCATCGAAGGCCGCGAGGCCGCTCTAAGACATGGCGCGCATGACGTTATACATGTGAAGAAATAGCTTGAAGCCTTCTCTGACATATACCGGCGGGCTGACGGGCCGCGTCGGGTCTAAATGCTGAAAGAAGGCGAATTCGGTGTAGTAGGTGGAGCTATCCTCACCCAGAGCCTCAAACAGGCGTGCGGACTCCTCGGACGGCACCAGCCTGTCCTCCCGGTCGTGCATGATCAGAACCCTGGCCTCTAGTTGATCTATGGCGGTGCTCGGTGATATGCCCATCAGGGAGGCCCGGATGGACGCCGAAAGGCTTTCGATCAGCACATCTGCCTCCGCCGGCGTAGGATCCGACAGCAGCTCATTAACGGTCCGGGCCTCGGAGGTCACCAGGGACTCGGCCGCGATAACAGGGGTTTCGCCGGTTACGAAGTAGGCTTCGAGAAGCTGCCGGTCCTGAGGGTCCGCTATGCCTTGAATCAGGTGCGTGCGCACGACCTGTATGCTCAGCGAGGCGGGTTCCCAGGGCTCAGTCGTGTCGCCGTAGTAGCGGCTGCGGGTGACCACGGACTTCACCAGGTCTTCCGCATTGAAATAGCCGCCGAAGAAATTTACGAACCTCACGCTCGCTCTGATGCGTGAGTCCTGGGCCGCGACCAGCGTCAGCGACGCACCCACGCAGAAGCCGCTCATTCCGACCCTGTCAGGGTCAACGGACTCGTGGGAGCGTAGAAACTGGAATGCGCGTACCAGGTCGTCCACCTCACTCGCGGTGACCTCGTTCTTCGTCATATTTTCAGACCAGGGAATCATTACGACGATGCCTGTCCGAGCCAGAGCGTCGGCCAACCCCACCACCCTCGGGTCATCCCTTCCGGCGGGGTTCACTCCCAGAAAAAGAAGCATCGCGCCGTGCTTTTCCCCGAACGCCGGCACATAGAGGTCTGCCGAGCCCTCTCCTTCGCTCAATGGGTATGTGACTGGGAGCCTGGTCGGTTCACCGGTGAACAGGTCAAGGGGCCTTATCGGTGCGGCAGGAAGTATCTGGGGAAGAAACAGCGCCGTCCTCACGGCCGTCCGACCCTGAGTCGTGGCTCCGAGCAGTAACGAAGCGACCAGGGCCAGAGCTATCAGTCCGGCCAGGGCCCTCTTGGCATAATAATTCATCTTATTCGGGTTGCTGAACATAGAAGTGTTAGCGGCTCGTCTTCACCCTAGAAATTGGGGCCACGGACAGGTTACATTTAGCACTAGTATAGTCCATATTCCTGATGGAATAGGGGTTAGCGACAAGAAGACCCAGGGCATCCGGTTTTTGACACGAATAAGCGGCGGATGCTATTCTCTAGCGTGAATATATCTCTGATTTTAGACACGCGGCACATAGAGGATTGGGCGGCTTCTTCGGCGCCGCGCCCCCTTCACGGTTTTAGGTGAGAGTGAAGCAGATGGACCTCGGTAGATCCGAGTCATATCTTTCACGACACGCACTGAGGAGGTGGTGAGATGGTCGCGGAGATTGTTGCCCGCCTTTTAGGCGGAGCGATTCTCGCTACTGGAGGGTGGAGGATAGGCGAATACATAAGCGATGTCTGGGGACCCGAGCAGTATGTTCCTCTGGTCTTCGGACTCAGCATCGGGGGGATGGTTCTAGGATTAGCAGCGACCCCCTATATGACGGTGCGCTCCGTACGCAACCTCGTAAGCCAGATCGAAAGCATTCCCACTTCCAGGGTGCTCTCGGGTGTTTTAGGGATAGTCCTCGGCCTTCTGGTGGCCCTCCTCGTGTCGATCCCCTTGTTCCGCATGGCTAATTGGATTGGCTACGGCATCCCCACGGCTCTGAGCATCTTTCTCGCGTATCTCGGCGGATTTGTAATGTCCAGGCCACAGCGTGACGTCTTTCAGAATATCATTCCCAACTCGCTCATGCAGGCAAACATTAACGGGCACTCAAAGATGACCACCAGACATCTGCTGGACACCAGCGCCATCATCGACGGACGCATCGCGGATGTGGCGGAAAATGGGTTCATTCAAGGCACGATCGTAATACCCAGCTTCATTCTCGACGAGCTGCGTCATATCGCCGACTCCAGTGATTCCCTGAGGCGGGCCCGGGGCCGTCGCGGACTGGAGATATTGAACAAGCTGCGTCAGGACTCGGACGTTCCCATTCAGGTCATGGACATCCCCCACGACCGCCGCGGCGGCATGGAGGTCGACGCCAGGCTGGTCGAGGTCGCCAAAGAAATGCACGCCTCGATAGTGACCACCGACTATAATCTAAACCGCGTAGCCCAGATTCACGGCGTGCCCGTACTGAATGTCAACGAGCTCGCGAACTCCCTCAAGCCGGTGGTCCTGCCGGGTGAGGAGATGAGGATAAGGGTCGTGCAGGAGGGCAAGGAGCCCGGCCAGGGCGTAGGGTTCCTGGACGACGGCACGATGGTGGTCGTCGAGGGCGGAAACCGTCATTTGAACGAAGATATCGAAGTCTCGGTGACGCGCATGCTGCAGACGGCCGCCGGCAGCATCATATTCGCACAGACCAAGCGGAGCTAGCCCTCGATGCCGGACGACGGCCTAATTGCCGGCTCGCAGGGGATTGTGGGAGTCATCGTGGTCGCGGCGGGCGCAAGCCGTCGAATGGGCGACACAGACAAGATCTTCGCGCCGCTGGCCGGTCTTCCCCTAATCGCGCACCCCCTGCATGTGTTGAACGGCCTGGACTGCGTGAAGCAGATAGTCCTGGTCCTGTCGGGGGGAAACCTCGATAAGGGCGAAGAGCTAATTGCCTCGGAATCCCTGACGAAGGTGACCGCCGTGTGTGAAGGCGGGCCGAGGAGGCAGGACTCCGTGCTAATCGGGTTGAACAGCCTCGACAGGTGCGACTGGGTTGCGGTCCACGACGGCGCCAGACCGCTCCTGACGGATGCGATTGTCTTGCGAGGACTGAAGTCGGTAGGAGAGACGGGGGCCGCCACCGCGGCCGTTCGGGTAAAAGACACGATCAAGATCGTCGCCGAAGACGGTACCGTCACGTCGACACCTTCGCGCGACCGCCTGTGGGCTGTGCAGACGCCCCAGATATTCGCCCACGACCTTCTCCTGAACGCCCATGACGGTGTGCAGACGGATGTCACGGACGATGCTTCGATGGTCGAAATGATCGGCGGTAAGGTAAAGGTCTTCGAGGGCTCCTACGAGAACATCAAGGTGACGACGCCCGAAGACCTGCTGCTTGCCGAGAGCCTGCTCAGGCAACGGCCGGCCCGCGCCTCTTCGTGACGGTCCGGACCGGCATCGGCTACGACGTCCACCCTCCCGTCGAGGGCCGTCCTCCCGTCCTGGGCGGCGTCACGAT
>JADFQF010000219.1 GCA_022561955.1 Chloroflexota bacterium
TATCTGGGCCGCTCGAGAGATGCAGGTACTTCGTCAGATACGCGAGCGTTTTTCGAAAGATAAGCCCTTGAACGGAGTTAAGATTGCGGCCTGCTTGCACGTCACGTCGGAGACCGCGAATCTGATGCTGGCGCTAAAGGACGGCGGCGCCGACGTTCAGATCTGCGCCAGCAACCCGCTTAGCACGCAGGACGATGTAGCGGCGGCCCTGGTGAGCGAATACGGCATACCTACCTTCGCCATCAAGGGCGAGGACAACGATACTTACTACGGCCACCTGAACGCGGTGCTGGACTTCAGGCCCAACATCACCATGGACGACGGCGCGGACCTCGTCGCGACCCTCCACAGCACTCGGACAGAGGCCATGGAGGATATTATCGGTGGCTCGGAGGAGACGACGACGGGCATCATTCGCCTGAGGAGCCTCGCCGATGCCGGCAAACTGCGATACCCGATCATAGCCGTGAACGACGCCGATACGAAGCACTTGTTCGACAATCGCTACGGCACCGGTCAGAGCACGCTGGACGGCATCACGAGGGCAACCAACGTGCTCTGGGCGGGCAAGAACGTCGTGGTCTGCGGCTACGGCTGGTGCGGCAAGGGAGTCTCCATGAGGGCGCGCGGCATGGGCGCGCAGGTGATCGTCACCGAGATAGACCCGATTCGCGGGCTGGAGGCCGCCATGGACGGCCACCGCGTGCTGCCGATGGCTGAGGCCGCCAAGATTGGCGACATCTTCATCACGGTGACGGGCGGGCTGAAGGCCATTGGCCGCGAGCACATCGAGGTCATGAAAGACGGCGCAATCATCGCCAACAGCGGCCACTTCAATGTCGAGATCGACATAGACGCCCTGGAGGAGATGTCAGACGCCAAGCAGAAGGTACGGGAGTTCGTCGAAGAGTACATGATGAGCGACGGGCGACGGCTCAATCTGCTGGGAGAAGGGCGTCTGATAAACCTGGCCGCGGCGGAGGGCCATCCCTCCGCAGTCATGGACATGAGCTTCGCGGACCAGGCCCTGACGGCGGAATATCTGACTCAGACCGCCCACACGCTGGGAAATCAGGTGTATGACGTGCCTCGCGACATCGACGAGGAGGTCGGAAGGCTGAAGCTGCTTTCCATGGGAATCACCATCGACACGCTCACCCAGGAGCAGCAGGACTACCTGGAGAGCTGGGAAGGCGGAACGTGATTGGGACGGTCGCCTGAGGCGGCTGAGAAATGGGGAGCGCAGTCCGCCTGAGGCGAATTGTCGGGAGTCTGGGAGCCTGCCCTGAGCACCGTCGAAGGGGTGTCCCTCAGATAGAAAATCCATCCCATTCCCTACTCGAAAGTGCGCCGGAGGGATGGTCGAAAGAGTTTTTCATCGTCTCGTAGAGTGGTGATTGGGGGAGCGGATTGACACAGGTGGAGCCAACAAAATATCCGAACTGCTTCGGCTGCGGGGAATCGAACCCCATTGGTCTCAGGCTGAAGTATCGCAGAGAGGGAGACCGGCTGCGAACGGAGTTCATGCCCGGCGACGTCCATCAGGGGTGGCCCGGCATAGTACACGGGGGGATTATCGCAACGTTACTTTACGAAGTGATGGAGAACTTCCCCTACTACCAGGGCATTAAGGCGATGATGAGGGGTATGGAGACCAGATTCCGGAGGCCCGCCAACACGGGCGAGATTATCGTCGCCACGTCCTGGCTTTCGGAGACCGAAGGAAGAGAAATCAGCGTTCTGGGAGCCTTGAACGGACAGGACGGCCGAGTCATCGCCGAGGGGAAGGCCGGTCTCATGGCGCTTCGTGAAGACCAGATTGAAAGACTAGGAATTTAGCGATAGGAGAGCGGGCAGCATGGCCTTCAGCTTTACAGAATCACCCTCATATCTATTCACGTCGGAGTCCGTGACCGAAGGGCATCCGGACAAGCTCTGCGATCAGATTTCGGACTCCGTTCTGGACGCTATCCTCGCGCATGACCCCATGGCCAGGGTCGCCTGCGAGGTCTGCGTGACGACGGGCCTGGTTGTAGTCATGGGTGAAATCACGACAGACACCTACATCGACATCGCCAGCATCGTCCGGCAGACCATCAGGGACGCGGGATACATCGATTCTTCCTACGGATTCGATTACCAGTCCTGCGGCGTCGTCATCTCCGTTCACGAGCAGTCCCATGACATCTCTCACGGCGTCACCCGCTCACTGGAGGTCCGAGAACAAGATTCGAACAGCGATAACGACGATATCGAGGCCCTGGGCGCGGGAGACCAGGGCATGATGGTCGGCTTTGCCTGCAACGAGACGGCCGAGCTCATGCCGCTGCCCATCGCCCTGTCCCATAAGCTGTGCAGGCGCATGGCCGATGTAAGAAAGGACGGAGACCTGCCCTACCTGCGGCCGGACGGCAAGTCCCAGGTAACGATAGAGTACGAGTACGGCAAGCCCAAGCGGGTCCACACGGTGGTCCTTAGCTCCCAGCATAACCCGGAGGTGAGCCAGTCGGTCATCGAGCGAGACCTCATCGAGCACGTCGCCAAAGAGATCATTCCGGCGGAGCTCAGAGACAAGGACACCAAGTACATCATCAACCCTTCCGGGCGTTTCGTCACGGGCGGGCCCGTGGGGGACACGGGGCTCACGGGCAGAAAGATACTCGTCGATACATACGGCGGCTTCGCGCGCCACGGCGGCGGCGCCTTCTCCGGAAAGGACCCGACCAAGGTGGACAGGTCGGCGGCCTATGCTGCTCGATACGTCGCGAAGAACGTCGTGTCGGCCGGACTGGCCGACATGTGCGAGCTCCAGGTCTCCTACGCCATCGGCCTGGCCGCACCAATATCTATTTCCGTTGAGACCTTTGGCTCGGGCAAGGTCCCCGACCAGAAGATCAACGAGCTGATAGCCAAGCACTTCGATCTGAGGCCCGGAGCGATCATTCGAGACCTCGATCTGCGCCGCCCGATTTACAAGCAGACGGCGGCCTACGGCCACTTCGGCAGGGACGATCTGACTCTGCCCTGGGAGCGCACCGATAAGGCGGCAGTCTTGCGTAGGGAGGCGTTTGTGGGAGAGGCCGGAGGCAGCGAGGCGACTGCTTCGTCATAGTATAATCGGCTGGAATCAACTGCTGTCTGGAGCGAAACGGCAATGCCAATTAAGTTCGGTACCGACGGCTGGCGTGCGCTCATAGCCGAGGACTATACCTTCGATAACGTTCGCCTGTGCGCGCAAGGGACCGTCGCCCTTCTGAAGCGGCACAACCTGGCGAGCCGGGGCGTCGTGGTTGGATACGACACCAGATTCTCGTCTGAGCGCTTCGCTGCTGCCGTGGCGGAGGTCTTCGCCGGAAACGGCGTGGCGACGTACCTGTGCGATAAGGCGGCCCCGACTCCCGTCGCGGCCTACAATCTCGTCTCTCTTCACGCGGGCGGAGGCGTGGTAATCACCGCGAGCCACAATCCCGCGGAGTGGAACGGCTTCAAGTACAAACCCGACTACGGCGGCAGCGCTTCGCCGGAGATCGTCGAGGAGCTAGAGCAGCTAATCGCCGATGCCGAAGAGGCCGGCAGCGTTGCGAGAATGCCCATTGAGGAGGCCGTTTCCAAGGGCCTGGTGGAGTATATAGACCCGGAGCCCGCCTACCTCAATCACGTCGCCTCCTTTGTGGACCTCGCCGGCATAAGAAACGCGGGCCTGGATATCATCGTCGACTCCATGCACGGCGCCGGGGCCGGTTATTTCAAGAAGCTGCTGGACGGAGGCTCCACGAGGGTTGTCGAGCTCCGCGCCGAGCGCAACCCCGCCTTCCCCGGCATGGCGCAGCCCGAGCCTCTGGCCCACAACCTGGAGAGGCTAAGGGAAGACGTTCCGGACCGGTCCGCCGACGTTGGCCTCGCCACGGACGGCGACGCAGACCGCCTGGGCGTTGTCGACGAGGACGGCAATTTCGTCACGACGCTGCAGACCTTCGCCCTGCTCTGCTTTCATCAGCTCGACGTGCTGGGACGGAAGGGCCCGCTCGTCCGCTCCATCACGATGACCAGCATGGTCGACCGCCTGGCGGA
>JADFQF010000220.1 GCA_022561955.1 Chloroflexota bacterium
GGGTCGGGACGGGGCGGCTGGCTGGCGAGCATCGCGGTGGTCAACAACTGGTTCGTGCGCCGCCGCTCCATGGCCATGGCAACCGCCATGTCCGGCATTCATTTCGGCGGCTTCCTCGTGCCGGTACTGGCGTTGGGAATCGAATCACACGGGTTCCGGTGGACGACCTTAGGAATATCCGTATTCTTTCTGATAATTATAGTTCCGGTCTTTAAGGCGGTTCGCAACCGCCCCGAAGACATGGGCCTGCTGCCCGACGGTGATGTGCCCACCGAGGCCGCCGTGGAAGCGGGCGCTAAGAGGACTGATCAGCCGTCTCGGACGTCCGACGAAGACGAGCCCGAGTTCACCGTGCGTCAGGCGCTACGTACTCGCGCCTTCTGGATCATTACCTTGGTCCACCTCTCCTCCAGCGTCTCCATAGTCACGTTGGCCCTCCACCTCGTGCCAAAGATGACGGACATGGGGGTGTCGCTCAGCGGCGCGGGAACGGTGGTGCTGTTATACACGGCCGTGGCGCTGCCGGCACAATTTCTCGCGGGGTACCTGGCCGATCGCCTGCCCATGCCTCCGCTGATTTTCGTCTTCATCTTGCTGCAGGGTCTGGCCATAATGATACTCGCGGTTTCCGACACCGTTCAGTGGGCCCTTGTGTTCGCGGTGTTGTACGGCATCGGCTTTGGCGGGCGCATACCTCTGCTAACGGCCATTCGCGGAGAGTATTTTGGCCGAAAGGCGTTCGCGACGATCATGGGTGTATCGCAGCTTCCCAACAATCTTGCCATGATCGTCGCGCCGCTCTTCGCCGGTATCATGTTTGACAGGACAGGCACCTATCTGGTGCCCTTCGCGATGTTCGGGATATTCAACATACTCGGCGCGTTTCTAATGCTGATGGTGAAGAAGCCCAGGCACACAGACGATGCAGGCCAATCGAAGATCGTGGAGACGGCAGACTAAGCCGGCGAATAATAGCGAGCCCCTTCTCCGTTGATGGTCCGACGCCTCGGACTCCGACGCGTCGGAGAGGGTGATCCGTCGCCCCCTCCCTCTAGCTCCCTCCTCCGACTCCTATGAAGAATATCTTCGGAGTCCGATGCATCGGACCACGCGGGGGAGGGAGGACATCTGACTCAGCAGCAAAGCTCAGAATGCCCAAGGTGTTACCCATGTGCCCGGTCTAAGTGTTACCTATGTAACAGGTCTGTACCAGGGCGTCCCTTCTCCGATTTTGGGAGAAGGTTAGGATGAGGGGGTGGTTGCGTCCCCTCCCTCTAGCTCTCTCCTCCGACTCCTATGAAGAATATCTTCGGAGTCCGATGCATCGGACCGCGCGGGGGAGGGAGGACAATACGATGTCGTAGTCGAAGAGATGAAATCGGGAATTGAAGACAATTGGTCGAGGGTATGATAGCAACTCTCTTCCCCCTCGTGGCCGGCACGTTGGACGATCATATTCACAACGATCATCGTACCCCTTTAAAAGTGTAACCTATGTCCCCGGTTACACACAGCGCGCCCTGGCCGGTGAAACTAATAGCCCATGCGGCCCTCGCGGGCCAGCCACGCGAACTGCTGCGGCCTCCGGCTCGCGCCGGGATCCATGATGACGTTGACGATGGACGCCTTGCCCGAGTTGAACGCCCGGTCCAGCGCCGGCCGTAGCTCGTAGGGCTTCTCCACGTACTCGCCGTGGCCGCCCAGGGCCTGCATCATGATGTCGAATCGCATGCTCGGCTTGAAGTCGTTGGGGTCCTCCACACCGTCGACGTAGGTCCTCACCCACTTGTCGATGTTGCCGTTCTGGAATATCACCCACACGATAGGCAGGTTGAAGCGCGCCGCCGTCTCGACGTCTATGCCGTTAAACCCAAACGCCCAGTCGCCCTGGAGGCACACGACGGTCTTCTCGGGGTGGACGACCTTGGCGGCGATGGAGAACGGTATGCCGGTGCCCACGCAGCCAGCCACTCCGGCGTCCAGGCGATGTCGCGGGAACCAGTTGTCGATCACCTGCCGTGATATGTCCATGGTGCTGGCGCCGTCCGCGACGACGATGGCGTCCTTGGGAATGGCGTCGCGAACCTCTTTGAGAATGCGGTAATAGCCGAGGGGCTCGAAGTCCGAATTCAGCATCGGCTCGATGGTAGCCGCGTTCTGGGCGGCCTTCTCCTTGAGCGATGTGAGCCAGTCGGACTCTCCGTAATTGACTGGTACCTGGTCCAAGGCCTGTACCAGTTGTCCCATGACCATCTTGGCATCGCCGTTCAGACCGACGGTCGCCTGCACGTTGGTGCCTATCTCCTCTGCGTCGATTTCTATATGCACCAGGTCGAATTTCTCGGCGAACCTGGGGGGCTGGCCGAAGTGGAATATCCAGTTGAAGCGCGCGCCGACCATCAGTATTGCGTCGGCGCCCTGTAATGCCTGGGTCCTGGCTGACGCTACGTTCATGGCATGGTCCGGAGGCAACATGCCCATGCCCATGGGCGAGGTCAGGAACGGGATCTGGGTCCTGTCCACGAACTGGAGGAGCTCCTCCTCGGCCCGAGACCACGCCGCACCCTTGCCGACGATGAGCAGCGGGCGCTCCGCCTTCTTCAGCACCTCGAGGGCGTCGATGATCTTTGAAGGCTCTGCCAGGGGCCTCGGCGGCTCGCCGTACGGCGGCGGTATCACGACGTCCTCTTCGTCGACGGTGCCGGTGATCATGTCGGCGGGAAGGTCGAGGTAGGCCGGTCCGGGACGTCCCGTGATGGCCTGCTTCATCGCCGTGTTAATCAATGTTGGGATGCGCACCACGCTGTCGACGGTCTGGGACCATTTCGACAGCGGAGCCGTGGACTCCAGCTGCGCCAGCTCCTGGAAGTCGCCCATGCCGCGACGCCTGAGCTCGGACGCGCCTCCGATGACCAGCAGCGGCCAGCAGTTGACCTGGGCGTTGGCTATGCCGGTCAGCGTGTTGGTCTGGCCTACGCCCGAGGCCGCGATGCAGACTCCGACGCTCCTGGTTAGATATGAGTGGGCCTGCGCGGCCATGGCGGCTACCTGCTCGTTTCGGACCGTGATGACTCGCATGCCGGCCTCGGCGCAGCCGTTCACGATGGGTCCCACCGGGTCGCCGGGCAGAGTGTATATCGTGTCGACTCCCTCGCGTTTCAACGAATCAATGACCAGCTGGGCGCCCGAAATTTCAGCCATGAGACTCTCCTTGGGTTCGTACTGGAGCGCTTTGGCGTCAATTGTAACCCCGCGCAGGGGCCTGTCAAGTGATAGAATACCGCCATCATTCCCGGAGGTCCGACCGTGCTCGAACAGTACATGCCGTCTTTTAGCTGGTTCAATTCCACCAAGGTTATCTTCGGTGCGGGCAAGCTGTCAGAGCTTCCGGCGGTCGTTGACGACGTAGCGGGCTCGCAGTCCAGAGTCTTCCTCGTAACGGGCCGGAGCAACCTTCGGGCAACGGGGATACTTGATAAGGTAATCGCCGCCCTCGGCGAGTCCCGAATATCGCTGTTCGACCGGACGACGCCCTTTCCGTCGCCCGCGCTGGTCGAAGAGGCTTTGAAGGAGTGCAGGGAAGTCGAGGCGGACATCGTCGTGGCCATCGGCGGCGGGAGCGCGATGGACCTCGGAAAGGCCGTGGCGATACTGACCGCACACGACGGCGAGGTCATCGAATACGCGACTCGCGAAAGGCAACTCGAAAGGCCGGGTCTGCCCTTCGTGGCCGTGCCGACGACCTCGGGCAGCAGCAGTGAGGTGACCTCGGGGTCGGCGCTGTGGGACCTGGACGCCAAGCGCCACATGGGCCTGAGCAGCCCTATGATGTTTCCCACCGTCGCCCTGGTAGACCCGGAGCTCACGATGACGATGCCCAAGACTCTCGCGGCCGCCAGCGGCATGGACGCCTTCACCAGCGCCTTCGAGTCCTACTGGTCCCTCGAGTCCGAGCCGATTTCCGATGCGATTGACCTGGAGGTAATTCGGATATTCACTCAGAACCTGGAGCGTTCCTGCATTCAGGGCGACCTGGAGTCCAGGGCGTCGTGTGCCCTG
>JADFQF010000221.1 GCA_022561955.1 Chloroflexota bacterium
GCGCCGCCGCATTGGGGGCTATCGCGGTGTCGGAAAAGGTCTCGCTAACGCTGCCGTACCCCATGACCGCGCCGCCCTCGCCTCGCACAGACCTCAGGGCCAGATCGGCCAGGGTGATCTGCATCTCTGGCGCACCCTCGACCCAGAAACGTTTATTAGCGTATTGAACGTTTCCAGGCTCCAGACCGAACTCCTCCGCGACCCGTGTTTTCAGGTTGCCGATGAGGTCTTCGGACGCAATCAGGACGGCCTTGCCGGCCACGTAAGTGATCCTGTCCCCGGCGCTGGCGTCGGAGTGCGCGGCCATGTCCGTATCGCCGACGACGACGCGTACGTCGGACAGATCGACTCCCAGCGCCTCGGCCGCGATCATGGCAAGGCTCGTTCGTGTTGCGGAGAGATCGACTGCGGCCAGGACCAGCGTCACGGAGCCGTCGCCGCTGAGGGTGATGTGGCAGCTCGACGTGCCGCCGGGCATCGTCCACATGCCCAACGCTATGCCGCGACCCCGGTTCGGGCCTTCCAGCTCGCTGGTCCAGCAGGGATGTCCCTCAACCCTCGAGAGCACCTCCTTGAAGCTGACGGTGGGAAGCCGCACGCCGTCGGGCATGGGGTCGCCGTCGACCGAGACGTTTTTCAATCTGAATTCGATGGGGTCAAGACCAAGAGACTCGCCGAGCTCGTCGATGACCGACTCCAGGGCGAAATTCGTGGGAGTTGCCCCCGGAGCGCGATAAGCCGCGCCGTGGGGCTTGTTCGTGACGACGTCGTAGGCGTCGATTCTCATGTTGGGAGTGCGGTAGTGGGAGTAGACCCTGCGTATGGCCGAACGCAGCGGCGCGCCTGGAAATGCGCCCGCGTCGTAGAGCAGCCTCGCCTGTATGGCGACTATCGTGCCGTCGCTCTTGGCGCCGACCTTGACCGTCGCCACGATGGAGTTTCCGGGGCCGGTAGCCCTGAAGACTTCTTCTCGCGTCAGGGTCAAGCGGACCGGCAGACCGGCCTTGCGCGACAGCGCGACGCATATGGCCGATACCCTTACCGATTCCTTCCCGCCGAACCCACCACCTACCTCGGTGGGGATGACCTTGATCCTGCTGAGAGGAATATCCAGTATCGCCGACAGGTCGTTGCGTTGACCGTAGGTGGACTGCGTATTGGCCCAGACCTCTATTTTGCCGTCGCTATGCACGAAGGCCATCTCCGAGTCCGGCTCCACGTAGCCGTGGTGCACCACCTGCGTCCTGAAGCTGCGCTCGACGACGGCATCCGCCCGGGCGAACCCTTGCTCGATGTCGCCGCGACTGTAGACGAGATGCTCGGCAACGTTGCTGGGCGTCGAAGACTTATCGCCGGAAACCTGGGTATACAGGTCTTCGTGGAGCAGGGTCGCATCGGTTTCCATCGCCTCCGCCGGGTCCATGACGTGGGGCAATGCCTCGTACTCGACGTCGATGAGAGCAAGCGCCTGCTCGGCGATGGCCGATGACCTGGCTGCGACCGCCGCCACGGCGTGCCCGTGGAACAGCGCCTTGCCTCTTGCCATGACTTCCTGGCTAAGGTAGCGCTCCCGCTCGCCGACCACGCCGTACGGAGATGGCTCACCCGTGGCCAGCTCTGGAAAATCACTGCCGGTTATGACGGCGGCTACCCCCGGCAGGGCCTCCGCCCTGGACGTTTCGATGCGGACGATGCGTGCATGGGCATGTGGACTTCGCAGAACCCTGGCGACGAGCGTGCCGGGCAACTTGACGTCGGAGCCGAAGCGCGAGCGCCCGGTCACCTTCTCGACGCCGTCAACCTTGGGTGTGTTTCTGCCGATTACGCGAAAATTTCTGGTCTGGTAGTCCACGTCATTTCCTCGGAGTATCTCATCGCCAGTGACGAATACACTCTCTGACTTGTTGATGCGCGCCGACCTCGAAGCCTTATAGACAGAGGGCCAGCGTTCCTTGATTTCAGCCTAGCGCAATCCCGAAACGGAGTCTACAAGTGACTGCGAGACGAGTGGACACGGAGCGGCGGCGGTACAAGATGATGGACGCGAGCAGCCCACGCCCCGCACGAGACCAGTCAGGCGCTTACCCGATCTTTCTTATGACGGCCATGGCGGTGTCGTGCAGCATCTTCGACACGTTGGACATGGTCTGAAGAATCTGCTGCTGTTTCTGCAGGTTGCTTTGCAGGTCCATGTTGGCGAGTTGAGCGTCGTCTCCGATGGAGCTCAGCCTGGCGTCCAACTCCTCTATGAGGGACTCTTGCTTGCTGAGGGACTCGTTCAGCTCGCTGATCGGGAAACGTCCGTTTACGACGCCGCCTGAAATCTCCTGCAACCTGACGGTACCGGCGTCTACCGAGTCGAGCATCTCACTCAGCACGTCGAAACTGCTCTGGATGCTTATCTTGCTAAGCAAGGTTGCTCCCAGGTCGGGCTCGGTCTCCTCCAGCAGCGATTCGATCTGCTCCAACAGGTCGTTCTGGCATCGACTCAGGCTCGTGCGCAGGCCGTCCCAAAGCCTGGCAGACAGAGTCCACTCCTTGCTTCCGATTCTGCAGCGCCTGGATACCTGGTCCAGCAGCACGTGATATTCGAAGGGCTCTGAAGTTTCCGGCCGGCCCTTCGAAGTGCCGTCGAACGGCATGACTCGGAGCATTACCTCGCTTGCCTGCTCCACGGCCATGTCGGCGCCGGCGTTCCACGAAAACGTGTGTCCCACTCCGGATGGGCTGGATGATAGACCGGATGTGCCTTCGCCCCTTTTGGCCCAGGAGGCCTTGCGGAACGTTCGGCCCCGATCGACGGAAAAGGCCACCTCGACGGAGACCAGGTCGGACGTCGAATCGAATAGACTGTACTGGACGTTCACCGTGGGCCCTACCATGTCCGGTAGAGCGAGGAGTCGCACTTCGGGAGGTGCATCGGCACTCGTCTCCGCCGTTGACACCGCGACGGGTGCGGGCGTTGCGATGACCGGCACTTCGGAGACCACCGTTGACACCGCGACGGGAGCAGGGGTGCTCGTGACCTTCATACTCGTTGAGCTAACCGTGTCCGCATGATACTGGAAGCCCATGCCCTCCACGTAAAGCTCCACGGTGAACCGTGCCAGGCTTTCCTTATTAGCCTCGGCATTGTCCAACGACAGCTTGACGATTCCAATATTGGATAGCTCGATTACGGCAAGCTCTTCCTTCAGGTCCGGCCCCAGGAAAGTTATGGCGCCGGTTAGCTCGTCAGACTCGGATGCTTTCCCATCGATCACGAAATCCTTGTGCCACTCTAGCCAGGGCTGTAAATCTGCCATCGAAATCGTCAGCGTGATATTTGGGACTTCAATATTCGTTGACTTGGGGGTGGCATCTCGAAATGCTCCGACTTCGTCACTGACAATACGTTGCTTCCACGTGAAGGAGTCTATCTTGCTGACCTTGCTCGTTGGCAGATCGCCGATTTCGACGCGAAAGTTGGAGGCCAGCCATTTATTTGATCTTGAAGTGCTATCGAGGGTAAGGTCTCCGGCGGAGCTCTGGTAGTTTATCCTCCCCGGCTCTAATTTGACCGTTAGGAACGCAGGGTCTCTGCTTCCGGCATCCAATGAAGGAAATTTCACTTCCGAGATTAGCGCATCCCGAAATTCCCGCACAGACAAGGAATGAAGATTCGAGTTCACCGCGATGACGGAACCGTTCTCAGCAGCGGACCCGCCGTCGAAGGACGCCTCTATCCAGTCGGCGAAGCCCTTGCTCATGTTCATCCCGATTTGCATCGTGAAAGGCTCGTAGGAAATGTTCGACAGATGCTTTTTTATTAGCAGACCGGGGCCGAGCCGTTGCTCCGGCACCTCTGCAACCACTCCCTTGATTACGCCGCCCTTTACGGAACGGAGCACGGTCAGATCGGGGCTACCATCCAATACGACTGCAAATTGGCCCAGCGATGAGGTGCGCTCCTGCACGGCCCTGAAGGCGTCGTCCACCGGCACGCCGACGCTGTCGCTCGCCACGTCGGTCCGCGGCTGCGAGTCTTGAGGGGCAGGCGTGGGCGTGGCCAGGG
>JADFQF010000222.1 GCA_022561955.1 Chloroflexota bacterium
ATAAGCCGGTCAAATACGTAATCGACACCCACGCTCACTGGGACCACTCGTGGGGAAACGAGGAGTTTCCCGATGCGACGATCATCGGACATGAAAATTGCTATGAAGAGATGGTGGACGTCGAGTGGAACAAGCAGTGGCGCGAGAAGGTGGTCTCCGATGGGCTAGCCTGGTCCGAAGAGGCCCGGCTCGTGAACATAACTCCACCAAACCTTACCTTCGAAACGAGCATGCGGCTGTACTTCGGCGGCAGAGAGCTGAGGCTGATGTACTTCGGCAAGGCCCACACCAGTGGGGACATATTCATACATCTACCGGCGGAGAAGCTGATATTCACCGGAGATGTGATTCAGGACCGAAGAGTCCCTTACCTCGGAGACAGCTATCCGGCCGAATGGCCCGACACCGACGACAGGATAGTCGCATTAGATGTGGAGCGATTCGTATCCGGGCACGGTCCCATAGGGAACCATAACGGGATCGTGGAATCTCGCGACTTCATACATGACCTGGTTGAAGACACGCGAGCCTCGATACAAGAAGGACGAAGCGAGAGTGACGCCTCCGCGACCGTAGTCAATGCTCTGAGCGACAAATACGCGGACTGGGTGGGGTTCGATACTCTGGATGAGAAGGTCAAGGAAGTGTACCGGAAGCTGAAAAGCTGAGGCCGGTCGACAATTCTAGGCCTCATGATTTCGCCGATGGCGGCCCGCGCTTGCCCCAATTGTGCGTGCCACGTATAATGCGCCCAGCCAATAGCAACGCCTGTACGGGCTTTCAGGAGGAACAATGAGCGAGAAGATTGCGAACCTGGCGCCGAATAGAGACCAGCTGGAGCTATTCGAAAAAATGGCTCCCGACGGCGCGGAGCTGAAGTGGATAGACTCGACCCAGTCGATCGAAGACCAGGCCAAGGAGCTCGATGGAGTCACCGCGGTGATCGTTACACCGTCCGAGTACTCCGTCGAGCTGGCGCGGCTGACTCCTAGCGTACGCCTCGTCCAGACGGTCAGCGCGGGGACTAACATGATCGACAAGCTGGCGCTGGGAGAGCTCGGCATCACGGTCTCCAACAACGGCGGCGGCAACGCCATCTCGGTGGCCGAGCATACGATGGGGCTGCTGATCAGCACCGTGCGAAAGCTTCAGCTCCAGTTCAACTCCGTGCGGGCCGGAACATGGACCTCCGACATTCGCGCCAAGTGGTACTACCAGGCCAACGAGATAGCCGGCAAGACCGTCGGCATCATCGGTCTTGGGCGAATCGGCCACAGGGTCGCCAAGCGGCTCCACGGCTGGGAGTGCGACGTAATCTACAGCGACGTCATCACGCCGCCGGACGAGTTCCTGGAGGGCCTGGACGTCACGTCCGTCTCCCTGGAAGAGCTGCTGCGAACGTCGGACATAATCACGCTGCACGTCCCTCTAAACGCCAGCACGCACCATATGATCAGCGACGCCGAGTTCGACATGATGAAGCCCACGGCGATTCTAATCAACGCCTGCCGCGGTCCCGTCGTCGACGAGGCGGCCCTGGTAAGAGCCATGCAGGACAAGAAGATCGCGGCGGCCGGCCTGGACGTTACAGAGGTCGAGCCGACTCCTCCGGACAACCCGCTGCTCGAATTCGACAACGTCCTCATCACACCGCACATGGCCTCGTTCGCCCAGGAGGCTACGGAGCGCAGCCGAGGATTCGCCATATACAACGCCGACCGCGTGGCAAAGGGACAGGAGCCGGAGTCGGCGGTGCCGCCGGACGGTCTGGCTTAGGGGCTCGCAGATGACAAGGTACTACGGCATCGCCGAGCTGGCCATCGTGGTGTCCGACATTCATCGCGCCGTCGAGTTCTACGTGGACCTGCTCGGCATGGAGATGACCGACATCGACATGGGCGAGCGCGCACGCATTGTCAAGATGGGGGACAGGCGCTACCTGGGGCTTTGGGAGCCGGGCGAGCGGAAGAGCGAGCTACTTCGGCAACGAGGTCGCCCCGACTCATCCGGTCATCGCAGTGCACCAGGACGATGTCAAGGACCTGGCCGACGCCGGCTATCGAATCGACGGCCCCATGCCGCACGGCGATGGGTCGCTGCACCTGTACGTGTCCGACCCCGATAACCACGCCATCGAGTTCTGGGGCTGGCGGCCGGGGGCGGAGCTGGACTAGCATCGTAATCAGAATTTTCGAAGGGCCCCGATGAATCGGGGCCCTTATTCGTTCACGGATAAACGACGCCAATCATCTTGAGAGACTCCAGTGAGCGTGCTCCCAATTCGACCTTCGCGGCGTACTCCCGTGTCGGCAGGTCCTCGGGGGCATGTGCATCGGAGTGCGGGACCATCTTCGCTCCGGCCTCCTTTACCATCCCCACGACGTGGCCGTTGGCCGGCCCATGATCCTCACGTTCGGACACCTCCGGAAAGATGCCGTTCTCGACGGCGGCCCCGGCGTCTTCGAGCGAGATCAGGCCGGGATGAGCCAGGATGTCAATGTGCTCTGAGAGCGGGCCATCGTAGTATCCGACATTGATCGCGCCGTCGAGTTCCACGTCGACTTGCCGGCCATGGAGACGACGGACATAGACGTTGGGGAGCGCGCCCGCGTTGTCAAGATGGGGGACGGGCGCTCCGTGAAGTCTCATCAGATTTCGCGTGATGGCGGCAACTACAGTACGTACTGTGGGATAAGTATTCCATGTTGGGTGTTACTCCCCATTCCGTCGGAGGTGGCAACCCCATAGCATTTGGGTAGCAGCATCCAACCACGAGGCATCTTCGTTTATAGGTGTATCTAATGAAATCGGTCGGTTTAGTTGTCTTTGGCATCATACTCATCATCGTCGGCGCCACGAGTCCTCTATACGTCATGCTCCTTTCCGCTGAAGACGACACCGTAACCGCGGATGAGGACTCACTGATTGAAGAAGCTGAAGACACCGGCGCGGAAGTTAAGTGTCTCGAAGGCAAATTCGCGATTCCCCTTCCGGACAGCAGCCTCTTCTGGCAGGACGCCATGCTCTGCGGGAAAGACATGAGCTATTGGATGGGTGGAGGCGAACCGCCCGGGCCGATCATTAACAGGCCTTCTCGGGATTTCGACTGAGAGGGATAACGCTCCGGGAGAAACGATGCACCGGTACTCGTGCATAAGGAAGTGAAATTAGTCGATAGCCTTCGCCCTTATCGCCACGCCTGCAACGGCGGTATTTAATTCAATATGGGCTCGTGTGAAAGCCCGTTATGCACAGCTCACCGAGGCTTCACGCCAATTTAATAATTTAATTCGCTATTTGGGCGCATAAACCAGAATTAGAACCCTATTGCAAATATGCGTGCAAATTACAGGTCCGAAAATTACAACATCATATAGTGGTATGTGCTCTGTTCACGTGTTTGACTGCTTCGACACGAGAGGAAAATTGAGTGCCGATGCCAGATCACCAACAAGAAGCTGAAATGGGTAGGAAATGGAGCGAAAATCATGAATCTTGGAACGACTAACATAGACGTGGTCACGGACGGCACCCTGTTGGTGGACGGCGGTACTATCTTCGGCCAGGTGCCCAGGTCCCAGTGGGAGCTTCAGATGAAGCCGGACCGCAGGAACAGAATTCGACTCGCCCTCAACTGCATGCTCGTTCAGACGCCCAAGGTGAATATACTGGTTGATACCGGCGCCGGCTCAAAGAGGCAGGACAAGTTCAAGGAGGCGTACGGCCTCAACGGCAACAAGCTCCTCCGTAATCTTCGGGCCCTGGGGCTGACCGCCAGGGACATCGACATCGTCATACTCAGTAACCTTCATTTCGATCATAGCGGTGGTTGCACGAAGCTGGACAGGTCCGGAAACGCGGTCCCCACGTTCCCCAAGGCGAAATATCTGATTCAGAGGAAATGCTGGGAAGAGGCGACGAGCCCCAACGAGCGCTATAAGAACGCCTTTTACACCGACGACTTTCTGCCCCTCGAAGAGAAGGGCATGGTCGAGTTCATGGACGGCAACTCAGAGATCATCCATGGACTGAACGTCAAGGTCACCAAC
>JADFQF010000223.1 GCA_022561955.1 Chloroflexota bacterium
GATTCCGAGGGCTTGAAGCTAGTCGTCTCCCACGGCGGGGGCGGGCTGCGCGATTGGCCTGGACAGGAAGAAGCTGAAGAGCTTGCCCTGCGTGCCGATCCAGGAGTGGTCGTAGATCGTCGTCTGCTCTCCTTCTATTAGCGGCTGGTTGTCCACCCGCACGGTCGGCTCCGTCCTGCCGCTAAGAAGCTCCACGCGGTCCTTGGTGAATTTGAATGAGACTCCATCCAACTCGCTTACTCCGAGCTCCGCTCCTCGAACGGCGTTCTTTGAGAAGAAGGCCGAGCCGGCGCTCCTGTCCAAATCCGCGAAGTCCACGAGCAACACGTTTTGATCGTTGTAGATGTAGCCGTAGGGCTTGGGTCGCGTGATCAGGTAGAGAGCCCAGCCCAGAATTGCCAAGCCGATTATACCAGGTATGGCATATAGCTCCCTGGGAAGACCACGATTCACGATAAGCACAGGCGGCGTGACTATGGGAGCAGGCTCCGGCAGCACGACAACGATCGGCTCGGGAGGCGGTGGCGGTAGCAAAGAAGAGACTACGATCGAGTCGGAAGTGTAAGTGTACTCCCTGCCCGCGTACTGCATGTTCAGGTTGAAAATCAGGGTGTGAAGGTCCTCGTTCGTCGGGGTCAGATATATATCGAAGGCCCAGGCCTGTCCCTGATTCACCAGGTTCTGAGGAAGGACCTCTAGGATTCCCGGCGCCGCCAGAATGGACACGATCTCTACCGACAACTGGTCTGTCGAGATCGCGTAGGGCTGGCCCTTGATATGCACCAGAGCGGTCGCCACGAGATTACGTTCCGCCAGCTTGAGATCCTCGGTTTTCAACAGAGAAAGCTGCACGCTGGGGAACGCCTGAGCGGTCACCGTCTTCATGGTGGAAATAGAATAGTCGTACTCGGGCCAGTAGAGCTCCAGCTTGATCGGATAGCTTCCCTCGACACCCAACGGTGAGATCGTCGTCCCGTAATACCCGTCGCCCGCTACGGCATCTCCCAGCACGCCATCGTCATTTAGCTGGTGAAAGGTTATATTGCCCTCTGTGTCTGTAATGATCGCGCGTACCTCTACGCCATCGACCCGCACGAGCTCTCCACCGTCCGATACGAACGCCACCAGCTCCGCTGGAAGATCGTATGGAACGGAGTCGAAGGACAGTAATTCCACGCTAAGCTTGTTGGTTGTCGACTGCCAGGCGGATATCTGGCCGGCGCCGCGCATCGAGACGTTCCATTCGCCCGGAACAGGGTCCAGCAAGCGCCAAACGACGACGTAGGGCGTCTCGAATACGGACGATACCGAGCGGTCTCCGTCGGAGGCTTCAAAACCGGACGGGTTGCTGAGCCTGAGCGATGCCTGCTGTCCGTCCTTGAAGAACACTATCGTGGCCACACCCGTGCCCGGAGCGATGTCTATCGACGATGTGATGACCTCGCTGGGCGAAAGCGTGCCCGAGCTCATCTCGACCAGTCCGCCACGAGCTCTGTCGCTCAGTATTCCGTCGGCTATCTCTTTAAAACCGCCAATGGCCGAGAGCTCGTAGCGGTCCCCGCCGAACTCTGTGGAAATCATGTCCAAAAATGCGCTGGTGGCGGGCGACACACCCGGCAGCGCCACCGCGACCACGGGCCATTGCGCATCCTTGAATTTGTTCATTATCAGCGTCAGAGTGTCACTCGAGGAGACGACATCCTCACGAAGCTCACCCCCCGTCACCGTGTACACGGTGGAGCCGGCGGCCGCCTCGACATCGGCCAGGAAATTCAGGGTCTGCCCCAACGAGTTGACCAGATTGACGGCAACGGCGGCCTCGGAGGAGGCGAGCGCGGACATGAACTCCTTATGGACGGCCTTGAACTCCGCACCACCTGCCTCCACGGGACCGTAAACGTTAGCGGGAGCGTCTGCCAAAACGAACGCCACTTGCTGGCCTTCGCGAAGCGTCGAGACCAATCCAATGAAGGATTCCGTCAGGCCAAGTCCGTCCTCTGATTGACTCACGGCGTACCTGTCCACGAGGATCAGAAATAGCGTATCCTCGGTTTGAGCCAGGACAGGAGTCGCCTGGCTGAGCGCCCCTACAATCAGGATCAGTATTGCAATGAACGACGCTGCTAGTGATTTGTGCATCTGCCACCTCCGCTATGAAAAACTTACGAAAATACCACCTTTCTAGTCAATTGGGATTTGGTACAAGTTTTGAGATATTCACTAACCAGCGACAAAAAATGAAGGGCGTCCGCCGCGTCATTTTCAGATGCAGGCGCTCTGTAACGATGCTGCCTCTCGTCGTAGCATTGGCCGCCCTTGCCTGCACAACCTCTTCGGTCGACGATGCGGCAGGCGCGGGCCGAGAGAGCGTTCACGGGCTTATCGTAGCCGTGGAAGCGCAAACCCTGCTGGAGCTCAAGAGCCTCGACCTGACCGACGAGGCCGGCAAGACGTGGCATTTCGACGCCAAGGGCAAGATCTTCGCCTCGTTCACGCCGTCACACTTGAACGAGCATATGCTGCAGGGGTTGCGAGTGACGGTCGTTTTTCACAGGGATGGGGAGACGCTGGTGGTGGACGATATAACGGACTAACCTAACCTTGCGGCCCGTGCCTTTCTTGCCGAGTACCACAGATAGGCTGTGCCGCCGAACAGGGCCGTGGTTATCAGCGCGAACACGATAGTGCCCTCGGGGCCGGGCTCGATCGAAGGAGCACTTATCTGCATGGGGACTATCACCGAGCCTTCGCCGCTTTCCTCCGTATTAACGGTGACGGATATTGACCACGCGCCGACATCTCGAAAGTTGATGTTGCCCTCGTAAATCACCGGGTCGGCAGGGTCTCTTATGGCCGGGGTCTGGTAGACTCGTTCGCCTGATGAATTTATCGCGACGATCATGATAAGTGGCTCGCTTTCGGGCGAGCGAAGGACCGAGTCCTGCCCGGACACCGAAAAGTGTACCGTTCCGACTCTAGGGGGCGAGGGCTGTATCTTCACCGACAGCCGATACGGCCCGGCGGGACCCTGATATATCAGCTTCGAGTCCCCATGCCCGGACACGTCGGATACGGCAAAGGGCGCGAAGAACGTGAATACCAGAAGCGCCAGGACACTCAAGCGTATCGTTGCCAATCTAAATCAGACCTCTCGAATTGAACGCGCATCTTTAGGGGCGAACATCGACCCGGACATGTTAAATTTATTCTAAATGCACCACCGTTGTCGACCAATTCGCGAACGCCGCCGCGATTAAGCTTTCATTTCCCCTGTAACGTATCAGATTCAGCAAATCGGCATAGCGTCCATATACTGGTCAGCGGAAGCTCTTCAATGAGTGTACGCCCAATAAGGCAAGAATGGTTTTTTAGGAATCGTTGGGACGATCGGGTGGGAGATCTTGTTATGAAAGCGACCCTCGGTGCACTATCGGCATTTCTTCTCGTGGCAGGGGTGGCGTGCGCCACCAGCCCGCTGGCCGCTCCTGTTCCCGCGGATACGCGTGATGTCGAATCCGTAGCGTCGGCATCGACGTCCGCCCCATCATCGGCAGCGCCGGCCACCGGCAGTATAGCTTCGCCGAACACCGGCTCCGGCCAGGAGCCCTACACAACGCGAGCAGCTCCGGCCGAGGCGGCTCAGACGGATTTGCCGGCAGAGTCCATAGGGAAGACCAGCCCAGATGGGCTTCCAGGCAATGAAGTCAAGATCGACGACGTTGGCCTAGAGCCACCTTCCGAGGCCGAGGCGGCGTTCCGGGCGGCGCGAGAGCTGTTCTCCCAGGGCATGTGGCGAGATGCGGCCGACGAATTTGCCCGCGTACTTGCCCTGGATTCGGAATCCAGCGATAGCTACTACTACCGTGGGCGCAGCCTCTTCTACCTCGGTGAGGTGGACCTCGCCGCGTCGGACCTTACGTCAGCCCTAGGTCTGGACCCTGACCACGTGGAGGCGTACTACTTCAGGGGCAGGTCCTATCGAGTGATTGGCGACGATGA
>JADFQF010000224.1 GCA_022561955.1 Chloroflexota bacterium
GGACTCGTGGGTGTCTCCCACGCTTGATGCGCCGTCGCCGAAATAGACGATGACGATCCCGTCCTCGTCGCGCATCTTGGCCGCCAGCGCGGCGCCGACCGCCTGGGGCAGATGAGTGCCGACGACGTTGGAGAGGTTAATGAGACCGAGCTTGGGGTATGCGCCGTGTGTCGGGAACTGTCGCGCGCCGCTGAGGGGCTCTCCCTCTTTGGCCAGGAAGCCGGCCATGATCTCCCGCGGCGTCATACCCAGAGTGAGCATGGCGGCGAGGTCTCGGTAGTAGATGTAAAAGAGGTCCTTGCCCTTTTCCAGGGCCCAGACGCTGCCGATCTGACCAGCCTCGTGACCCTGCGCCGACGCCACGATGGCGGCCTTGCCTTGACGGTTCAGCATCCAGATGCGCTCGTCCAGGGTGCGACAGAGGACCATCTGGCGGTACATCTCCAGCAGGTCGTCTTCGCTCAGGGCCGAATCGGACTCACTTCGCCCGCCGGACCCTCGAGTGCCGGTCGTCGAAATATCGGCCTCGTTGTCGTCCATGGTCTGCCCAACCTCTAACACACTCTATATAAACAATTATAAGAGCGCGCTTCGTGGTCAGTCAAAGGGAATTCTAGGCCTCCAGACGGGAAAGGTACTGCCCGGCGATGTCGATTCCGACCAGGCCGCTATACGCCTTCATGAGCCTGTCGGTGACGGGGCCCGGCACTCCGCCCTCCCCTATGGTCGAGCCGTTTACGGACGCTACCGGGCATATGCAGAAGCTCGTGGACGTCACGAACGCCTCGTCGGCCGTATACGCGTCGAAGAGGTCGATGTCGGCCTCCCGCGTGTCGATGTTCAACTCCTGGGCCAGCTCGATGGCGGTGCTTCTGCTGATGCCGGCCAGGACCATCTGCTCCCTGGGCGTAATTACCACGCCGTCCTTAACTAGGAATATGTTGCTGCCGGGACCCTCGGCCAGGTTGCCGTTGGTGTCGAGGAGAATAGGCCAGCCGTCCGGGTTCTGGGCCTTCACCTCCTGAGTGGCGAGAATAAGGTTGATGTAGTTGTGGACCTTGGCCCGGGGGCTCATGGCCTCCGGAGGTGTGCGTCGGACAGAAGGCACGACGACCGGCATGCCGTCGCGATAGTACTTCGCGCGCTCTTTGAAGGGCAGGTCCACGCACTCGATGATGATCGTCGGCTTGTAGCTGCCGTCCGGCTGCGCCACGCCCCTGGTCACACGCTGCGTTATCCAAAAATCTTCGTCGTCGGAGATGAGGGGCAGGTTGGCATCGACTATCCCGATCGTGGCGGCGATCATCTCCTCTTTGGTCATGCCCGGTTCGTGACGCAGGTACTTCATGGACTCGTAGAACCGGTCGATGTGCTCCCTGAGCTTGAAGATCTTGCCGCCGAAGGTCCGTGTCGTATCGAAGACCGCGTCGCCGGAGACGAATCCCCTGTCGTGGATGGATATCGTCGCCTGGCTGTCCGGGATTATCTCCCCGTTCATGAATACTACTCGTTCCTGCGCCATTATTTTGCCCCCTCTGCCGGGTTTCTTTAAAGGACCTAGTCCAAGACGAAGTATTTCCCCTGCACTCGTATGCCGAGGGCCAAACTATAGCACACCGCCCAACTGGTGCGACACGTCGTGCACGTTGCCGAGATCGACGAGTCACGGCCCGTCGAAAAGCGGCAGAATACTCTATCTAAGAAGGCAGAGATATGATCGGTGTTCGTGCTAGCTAGACGAGTCTCTGAAGCGGTAGCCGACGTTCCAGATGGTCTCGATGTATGAGTGGTCGGCGTCCTCTATCTTGCTTCGCAGCCGCCGAATATGCACGTCCACCGTCCTGGTGCCGCCGAAGTAGTCGTAGCCCCAAATGCTGCTGAGCAGGGCATCCCTGGTGTAGACGCGCCCGGGGTTAGCTACGAGCAGCCGGAGAAGCTCGTACTCCTTGAACCTGAGGTTGACCCGCCTGCCTCTCAAAGTGATCTCGTACGTGGATGGGTTGATGACGAGGTCGCCGGCGCGGATTATGTTCTCATCGTCGTCGGACCGGGTACGCCACAGGACCTGCTTTACCCTGGCCAGCGTCTCGGTTGGACTGGGCGGCGCGACGATGAAGTCCTCGAATCCAAGCGCCAGGTCGATCTGTCCGAGCTGCCCTTCGGAGACGAGGGCGATTGTCGGCATCTTCAATTTAGAGCACCTCTCGGCGCACCGCTTGGCATCCGAACGACTCAGCGCCGCGAGGTCGAGGACCACGACGTGAGGCAGAGAGTCTGAGGACATCGCGTCAATGTCGGATTCACGAGACACTACGACGCACTCGATGCCCTCCTCGTCGAGCAGGTCCAGCCATTCGTGACCGGACGAGTCCTGTTCAGATATGTGTGCCCTGTTCATTCCACCATTTTATTCAATATCTCACGATAATTGAAGGCCTCGCCCGTACTCGCGAGAACGAATCCATAGAGCATAGCTGAGCGCATCGCCGTTTCCGACCCTGACTGTCGTCATAATAGCTCAGAAATCCAGCAGACGGCTATACGGGCTTATCGTCGGGTGTCGCAGGGAATTGCCAATCTCTTAGGCAGGGGAAGTCGCCGCCTTGTTCAATTCCAATTGCATCAGGAGCCACACCGCGGGCGAGAAGAATATCCAGAGGATAAACATAAGGAAAGTGGGATACTTGTCGTCGGTGAAGGCCGCGCACTCGTCCGAATAGTGCCAGAATGCGAAAAAGTTTGCCAGCGGTATGAACACCAATACGGTCCAGAGGATTTCCCCGGCGTCCTCCTTGCCGTTGGCGATGTGTAGCTCCTCGAGCGTCACATAAAACCAGTAGATCGAATAAATCCCAAGGGTCACGATCGTCAATACCACCTGCATAATCATATTGCGAGTCTTGATATGGTCTGTTCTCATGAGGTCCCTCCAAATCGACAGGATTAGGAACGCATCGATTTTTCGACCAGTTGGAATATGTGATTCCCACCCTTGATGGCCCTGCGGCCGCCCTCCGAAGCACCCCGAAAGACCACCTACTCGAATATCGACAGCCGGGCCGCATTTCGCCAGATTGTCGCACATTGTTGACAATTTGTCTGTCCCGAATGGGCGGTCCGTATTCCTCCCCCATGACCTGGTTGATGGCCCCGTCGTGGGCGACCGCAGGGTCTGGCTAGCCCCCGCCGTCACATCCGCCTGTTGGTGTGAGGCATACAATTCTCATGACGTTTATCCGGCGCGGCGACTGGTGTATGCAAAAAGTGGATAATGGCGCTCGGTGCAGCTTTGCTTTGCTACCGGCCATAATGTAAAATACAGACGGGTTCACCCCTTCGCGGTCGCGTGCAGAGGTGAGCTAGTCCTCGGAGGTAGGATGAATCCCCGTCTCATGCGGAATAGCTTCATATACCTGCTAATAATAGTGGCCGTTCTCGCCATTTTTTTCACGCTTTTCTCAAATCCCCTGGGCGGTTCGAGTGAGATCCCCATCAGCGAGGTGGTCAACATGGCCGCCAGGGGCGACGTGGAGCTCATCGAGGTGAGCGGCGACAGGCTCACCATCTTCTCCGCCGGCGGCGAGACGCTCATATCCCGCAAAGAAGAGGGCTCCAGCCTGGTGGAGATATTGGAGGAGGCCGGAATCGACCCGCTGGCGTCCGATGTTCAGATACAGGTCAAGGGCTCGGGCGGCCTCGGCAGCCTGTTTGGCATCCTGATCAACTTCCTGCCCCTTATATTCTTCGGCGCGATTCTGCTGTTCATGATGCGCCAGGCCCAGGGCAGCTCAAATCAGACCTTCAGCTTCGGACGCAGCCGCGCGAAGATGTTCGTGGGCAACGGCCCCAGCGTCAGCTTCTCGGACGTGGCGGGCGTTCAGGAGGCCAAGGAGGAGCTTCAGGAGGTCGTCGAGTTCCTCAAGTTCCCGGAGCGCTTCACGAGCCTCGGGGCCAAGATACCCAAGGGCGTCCTTCTCAT
>JADFQF010000225.1 GCA_022561955.1 Chloroflexota bacterium
GACGTGCTGGTGACGTGGTCAAGTCACATACCTGCGCGGCCATAGGATATGGGACGAAAACATTCCTCACGCTATCCTCACTTCCGCACCCGCACTTCTCACGTTTTTCTCATGCCGTCGGGTCTAGTCTTGCAGAGGACTTCAGTGTTCAGACCAACGTTCAAACTGTGGGGGAGGCAAAAGTTGCTCAACGTCAGCAGGCTTCTGTGCGGGGCGTCGGCGCCGGGAGACGGCCTGCGATACGGAGAACGCACCGAACGCCCAGACGCTATTCCCAGGCAGCGAAGCATGCACTACAGGCCGGTGATGGTCTGGAACATTACGCGTCGCTGCAACCTTCACTGCATCCACTGCTACTCAGAGTCCAAGAACGTGGACTACCCCGGGGAGCTATCCCACGAGCAGGCCTGCGACGTTGTCGACGACCTCGCCGGGTACGGTGTGCCCGTCTTGATGTTCTCCGGCGGCGAGCCGATGATGCGGGACGACCTTCTCAGCCTTATCAGCAGGTCTTCGGAACGGGGCCTGCGGACCGTGCTGTCGACGAACGGCACCCTCATAACCGACGAGACCGCCAGGTCCCTGAAGCAGGCGGGACTCTCCTACGTCGGTATTAGCATCGACGGGCTCGAGCCCCTGAACGACCGCTTTCGCGCAAAGCAGGGCGCATTCCAGGACGCGCTTCGCGGGATTCGGATAAGCCTGGCCCACGGGTTCAGGGTAAGCCTGAGATTCACTCTGACCCGCTACAACATGGCGGACCTCGACGCGATCTTCGATCTCGTGGAGCGGGAAAACATACCCCGGTTTTGCATCTATCACCTCGCCTACGCCGGACGAGGCAACAAACTCCTGTCGTTCGACCTCTCCCATCAGGAGACCAGAGAGGCGATGGACCTGATATTCAGACGCACCATACAGGCCCACGAACGTGGCCGTGATGTCGAGGTGCTCACGGTCGACAACCACGCCGATGCCGTCTACCTGTGGCAGTGGGTCCGCAGGAACATGCCGGAGCGCGAGGCGGAGGTTGCGCGGCTCATCCGACGCAACGGCGGCAACAGCTCGGGGCGCGGCATCGCCTGCATAGACAACGTGGGCGATATTCACCCCGACCAGTTCTGGCGAACTCTGACCGTGGGAAACGTCCTCGACCGCCCCTTCAGCGAGATATGGAGCGACGAAGACAACGACATGCTGACGAGGCTTCGCAACCGCGCCGGCCTGGTCGGCGGACGCTGCGCCACGTGCGCCCACTTTGGCATCTGCAACGGCAACCTCCGCGTGAGGGCCGAGAGCGCGACGGGCGACCCGTGGGCGGAGGACCCCGCCTGCTACCTTACGGACGACGAGATCCGCTTCTCCGGGACTGAGCCGATTGCCCCGGTCGCTTAGGAGGCTTCGTGCATTTGGCCCCGCATCAAGTTCCCAGGAAAATCATGCCGGACCTCAAGGGGCTGGACCTGAACAGGGACCCGGTCGTGGTCTTCTGGGAGGTGACCCTTGCCTGCGCGCTGGCGTGCCGCCACTGCAGGGCCGAGGCAAGCCCCGAAGACACCCGCTGGAGCTCTCGACGGTCGAATGCCGCCGCGTTCTCGACGATCTGGCGACCTTCGACCGTCTTCCCATCGTAGTGCTCTCGGGCGGGGACCCTTTCATGCGACGCGACCTCTTCGACATCGTGGAGTACGGCATTGCCAAAGGGCTGACTATGTCCGTCTCCCCAAGCGCCACGGCCCTGCTGACCAGGGAGCGTCTTCAGAGGCTGGCCGACCTCGGCGTCTCGCGAATCTCGCTCAGCCTGGACGGCTCGACGGCGGCCATACACGACGACTTCAGGGGCGTGGCCGGGTCTTTCGACCGCACCCTGGATGGTATGGCGCATGCCGCCGAGGCCGGCCTGTCGTTCCAGGTCAACACCACCGTCAGCAGGCAGTCCTTGCATGACCTTCCGGCGATCGCCGATCTCTTGAAGTCAACGTCGGCCGCCGTGTGGGACGTCTTCTTCCTCGTGCCCACCGGAAGGGCTTCGGCGGAAGACGTCATCACGGCGGACGAGCACGAGGTCGTATTCAGCCGGCTGTACGACCTATCGAAAGACGCGCCCTATCGGGTGAAGACGACTCTGGCGCAGCACTATCGCAGGTATCAGGTATTGCGACGACTAGAGGCCGAGGACAGGTCTCTGAACGGTCTGGGAGCAAAGGACATCTCAGCCCTCTATCCAGGCGTGCCCAGCAACGACGGCAAGGGCATCCTGTTCATATCGCACCTGGGCGAGGTGTTTCCCAGCGGCTTTCTCCCCCTGTCCGTTGGAAACGTCAATCGACGGTCCGTCGTCAAGATGTACCGGGACTCCGACCTATTCCGAAGGCTTCGGGACCCGTCCCAACTCGGAGGCAAGTGCGGGCGCTGCCCCTTCAACGTGATCTGCGGCGGCTGTCGCGCTCGCGCCTACGCGGACTCGGGGGACCCTATGGGCGAGGAGCCGTACTGCGCCTACCAGCCGGCATAGGCTGCGTGCCTGTCGGCATGGAAGTCACCGAGTTCCGTGATTCGAGATATGTTGGAGGGCGATGTAAAGTTTAGCGCTGGACCGGCAGTTACCTATTCCGTTCTCTTCTGGTAGAGGTAGGTCGCCAGTATGCATGAGGTAGCGGTGACAAACAACATTACTATGCCAAACTCTCGCCATGCCAGCGCCGAGTAGAGCTGCGACAGCATCTCCCAGGAACCGAGTCGCCGCAGCATGGTTGCCAGGCTGACTACGGGTATCATGAAGATCGCGCCGGCTAGGACCGTGCCGAAGATGGTGGAGCCGATCAACAGGCCTACGGTCTCGCTTACGTCGGCCTTCAGGAGATCGCGCCATATCTGCGATTTCCTGATGAATAAGCTCACCAGTTGAACGGAGAGAAATAGGGCAAGAATCCAATAGAGGGATTCGACTGTCGCCACTATGGCGTCGGCCTCTTGCTCCTGAAACGCGGCGAGTGCTCCTACGGCCACGCCTGCTACTAACCCCGTCATGGCCAGCCGGAGCACCAGGCTCGATATGGTCTTTTCTTTCTCACTCATTCGAACATTCTGGTATGTCATTACTCATATTCGCCGTATTTCGAAGGCTTAATAAGTGTTTCTTGAATTGCACCCTAGGGCTGTCTCTTCGCCTTGCTCTCATCCCGGACTTCCCGGAACCTCTTGCCTGTACCGTCGAGTTTTTTGAACAGGTTCCCCTTCTCGGTCGTTGCCCACGTCATGATATCCTCAACGAGATCACCAAAATACCAGATCCCGGGGAAGAACTTTTCCTTTTCCCACTGGTTCCAGACCTTGATTCTTTCAACCATCGATTTTGCATTATCCCAGTTGAAGTTCCATTCTCCAGTCTTTTTCTTGCTTCGGGCGGCGGCAATGAGGTCGAAGACACCGCCAACTACCGTGGCAAGCCCGCCGAAGATCACTCCCACGAGCTTGAAGCCCACGGCCGCCAGCTTGGCTATGCCTCTGATGAGTCCTATGAGTCGATTAAGGTTCGTGAATAGCCCTTCCCAGGCAATCTCGCCCTTCGCGCGGATTTTCTCCCGAATTTCGCTCCATGGCGTTCCCTTTTGTGCGCGTTCCTCAACCACTCCAGTCGCCAAGTCGCCCGTTCCTTCGGCGAAGCCGCCAATGATCGCGCCGGTAGACTGTTTGACCGCCTCAATCGGTATCACATCCGTAGCCTGGCCTATTATGGCGCCGACCAGAGCGCTCCAGTCTCCGACTGCCAGTACACTGAGCCTCCCAATTCTCTTTTTCGATTCTTCGACGGGATTTCCCGCTTCCACGTCTATTTCGTATTGAACGAGGTGACCGATTAGTGAGATGGTGGAAAGAACCGGGGAGATACCGCTGAGGACCAGAGTAATAATGCCGGTCACCCCGGATATTCCCCCTAGAATTGGGGACTGGGGACCGGGA
>JADFQF010000226.1 GCA_022561955.1 Chloroflexota bacterium
GCTAACGAGGGCCGCGCAGGGCATCGCGTCCGGTGACCTTAGTCAGCGAGTCGAGCCGTCCGGTGAGGACGAGATCGGACAGCTCGCGATAACCTTCAACGACATGGCGTCCAAGCTACAGGCGGGCGAGGAGCAGCGGCGGAGGATGATCGCCGATATAGCCCACGAGCTTCGCAATCCACTGAGCACCATGCAGGGGAATCTCGAAGGCATGATCGACGGCGTGCTGCCCATGGACACCTCTCAGGTAGCGACCGTCTACGACCAGACGGTCCTGCTGTCGCGCCTGGTGGAGGACTTGCGCACGCTCTCTCTGGCGCAGGCCCGGGAGCTTCGTCTCGAGCTCGAGGCAGCCGATCTGGGGGAGCTGGTACGCGGCGTGGTGGAAGACTTCAGGCCACTTGCCGACGGCCGCAACGTGACCATCGAGGTCCGTGCCGTCTCGGGCCGTCATGATGTGCGTATAGACAGCCTGCGCATCAGCCAGGTGCTCGCCAACCTGCTGAGCAACGCGCTACGGCACACGCCGGAGGGCGGACGGGTAGAGGTCGGGATAACCAACGGCGTGCCCGGCGTCGAGGTGTCCGTCACGGATTCGGGCTCTGGAATAGGCTCGGACGAGCTGCCTCACGTGTTCGAAAGGTTCTATCGGGCCGACCAGTCGAGGACTCGGTCGGGCGGCGGCTCCGGCCTCGGACTCGCCATCGCGAAGGAGCTCGTGGAGTCCCACGGCGGCAGGATCTGGGCCGACAGCACGCCTGGCCGGGGATCGACCTTCGCATTCAGCCTGCCGCACTGACGCCCGTCGCACCAATTCCCCAGCTTGACCCGAGTCGGCAGATGAGCGAAAGCAGGCGGGCGATAGACCTCTCCCCCAGCAGATATTATAGCGAAATTTGTGCCATAGCGTCCCCTCTCCGCGCGCGGAGAGGGGGTTGGGGGAGAGGTTGAGCGTACCTCAAACTAACGTCTAATTCCCTTCTTCATATCTCTAACCGTGTCCACTTCAAGCGTCCTTCGAATGCTCCTAAAACTTCGACAGTTCTGCACGGCTTCTTCACAGAATCTTCAAACCCTCCCACTAGGCTTGAGGTGTAAGGCAGACGCACTTCCTGCCAAAAAGAAAAAAACCTTAGTAAGGAGGATGAAGAGATGTTGAAAAAGGGACTGGTAATCGGTGGACTGGCAATCGCGGCGGTAGTCGTCATAGGCGCTTCGAGCGCCTTCGCTCACAGTCCGTTTGGCGGTGGAAAGGGCCGAGCCGCCGTCGTTGAAACGGCCGGTGAGGAGCTCGGGTTGAGTCGAGCGGACCTTGTTGAAGAGCTCCGCGCAGGCAACTCCATCGCCCAGGTGGCGGAAAACCAGGGCGTGGACGTCAACGACATCGTTTCGGCGGTCCTGGGCAAGGTCTCAGACGGATTCGACCGGGCGGTGGAGAAGGGCCGGATGACGCGGGAACAGGCGGATTCCAGGCTTGGCAACATCGGCGAAAGAGTAGCCACTGCCATGGAGCGCGTGCCTGATTTCGACGGGCAACGGGCCCAGGGCAAAGGGCGCGGCAACATGGGGAACCACGGGCTGCTGGTGGTCGCCGCCGGTGAGCTGGGCATGACTCCAGGCGAGCTGCTTGCAGAGCTCCGTGAAGGAAAATCCATCGCAGACGTGGCCGAGGCCCATGACGTGGACGTAGACGTTATCATCGGCGCGATGGTCGAGAAGGCCGAAGAGCGCATGGCCAAGTTCGAAGAGAAGGTCACCGAGCGCATCAATGAGCCCTGGCCTGTGAAGCCGGCGCACGCAAGGGACGGAGAGCGTCGTGGCAGGCAATTCGGTCCTGGTCACGGTCGCGGCGCCGGCATGGAGCGCCACTTCGGTGGCGAGAACGAAGACGCCACGATATTGACGGACCAGATCGACGAGACCGTTCTCTAGGCCGGTTCTAAACAAGACTTAGCGAAGGGCGGGGCAATTGGCTCCGCCTTTTGCTTGTCGGCTTATCCCAGACAGCCCTTGTATCGAGATATATTTCGCAAGACGAAAAGCCTAGGACTCGAATCGTGCGAGGCTGAAGGGCTCCAACGCAGTCGCATCACCCGTGGCTATGTAGTCCGCCATGAGCCGGCCTGTTTCAGGGCTCAGCATCACGCCGACGGCATCATGACCCGATGCCACGCTCAGGCCGTCCCATCCGGGGACCGGCCCGATTATCGGCACGTCGTCGGGCGATCCGGGCCTTACCCCCGCAGTGGCTTGAACAAGTATCGAATCCCTCAGGACAGGCAGAATGGTCGTCGCGTTCGACAGGATGGTGGAGACCGCATCGACGGTTATCTCCTGATCGAACTCGCCTTCGTGTCGAGTCGCCCCTACCAGGATGGAGCCGTCGGACTGCGGGACGTTGGTCCCCATGAAGCTGTGGATGAGTATTTTGGGCAGGAATCCGGGTTTTCGGACGAGTAGCCTCTGGCCCTTGACCGGGCGAACGGGCAGAGACGGCTGCTGAATCCACCGCTGGAAGAGGCCGGTCCAGGGACCGGCGGCCAGAACCGTGTGGCCGGAAAGCAGCTCGCCCCTGTTCGTGCGAACCCCCAGGACACGGCTGCCTTCGGTGACGAGTGAGATGACCTCTACGCCCTCTGAAAAAGTCGCGCCCATTTCCCCGGCGGCGTGGACCAGCGAGTCCACGAGGCGTTGGCCCCTAATATGACCCTCCTGAGGCGAAAATACGCCACCGTGGTTTTCGCCGTTGACCTCGGGCTCCAGCTTCAGCACGTCCTGCGTATTCGCCCATCGTACATCGAGACCAAGCTCGGCCTGCCACATGAGGTCTCGTTCGAGAGCCTCCGCCTGTTCGTCGTCCATAGCCACTTTAAGGACGCCGCACATACGAAGCTCCGGGTCTATACCGGCTTCCGTCAGCTCCGCCGCTAATTCCGGGAACGATTTCAGGCTGTTCATCCCCAGCGCGAAGAGGGCGGGGTTATTGTGGTCGACATGCCACAGGGGTGTGATCATGCCCGCGGTGGCGCCCGACGCACCGGACGCGAAGCGGTTCTGCTCGAAGACCGATGACTTGATCCCGCGCTTTGCGAGATGGTACGCAATTGAGCAGCCTATGACGCCGCCGCCGATTATCGCGACTTCAGCCGTGCTGGATGACATCGCTCACGCTCCGAATTGGCCTGGGCTCGCGACATGGAGACGTCGGACACCCCAGGCGAGGATTTAACGTATGCGCTGACAGCGTAAGGGGACGCGGTACAGGTTGTCCAGTGCGGGCGCATTTAGGGCTATTTGAACTTCATCTCGCCGGCGCGAATCGGAACCTGAAGTCGGTTTTCGAAGGGCGTCAGAGGGCAACTCCAGTCTTCGTTGTAGGCGCAATACGGGTTGTAGGCCATGTTGAAGTCGATGGCGACACCGCCTTCTTCCAGGACGTCTATCTCCACATAACGCCCGGCGCCATAGGTCTCCTCGCCGCTGGTGGCGTCGGTAAATGGCAGGAAGTATCCGTGGCCGTGGGTGTTGCTGAAGATAGTCAGCTGCGCCGACTCGCCCTCGACATCGAACTGGATTTTCCCCCAGACCAGATATTCGGCCACGTCTCCGGTGCTCGTCTGCATTTCGACGGTCTCATTCGAGTCGAATATTTCGACGGGCAGCTCGAATCGCAAGTCCGAGTTCTCGGTGAAATATTTCAAGCCTGAAAACGTGGCCTTCTGGTCCTGGGTTAGGGGTGAGCCTGGGTCGTGGCCCATGAAGTGGTCTTTGGCCTGGCGGAATTCTTCGAGGTCGGACATTCTCGGGCTCCTACTGTTCGGGCGATAAATCGTCTACTGTCAATTAGACGCCCGATAGCCCGAAACGACGCAACCGAATATTGATTACCAGGGGGCTTATTCCTCTTCTTCGTCGAAGATGCAAATGGCGTACACG
>JADFQF010000227.1 GCA_022561955.1 Chloroflexota bacterium
CCTGCAACCTCTTTCGCCGAAAAGGACGGCACCTTCACCAACAGCGAGCGCCGCGTTCAGAGAATCCGCAAGGTCGTGGAGCCCATAGGCGAGAGCCGCCCTGACTGGGAGATCATCTGCGACCTCGGCAGGCGCCTCAGCGAGCGACTGGGCCTCGGCGTGGAGTCGGAGTTCAATTATGGCCATCCCTCGGAGATATGGGATGAGATGGCGGCTCTGACGCCCACACTTGCGGGCATATCTTACCAACGCCTGGACGACGAAGGCGGCATACAGTGGCCGTGTCCCGACGCCACGCATCCGGGAACGCGCTATCTGTACGGTGTGGACTTTCCGCGAGGCCCCAGGGCCAAGTTCGTCGCCTTCGACCAGGGTCCCCAGGCCGAGGAGATGCCCAGCAAGCGCTTCCCGCTCATCTTGAATACAGGCCGCATCCTCTACCACTGGCACGGCGGCACCATCACTCGCCGGGCGTCGAATCTCATGGCGCAGGTGTCGGAGTTGGCCATTAGCATGAGCGCCGAAGACGGCCGGCGTTACGGTATCTCAGACGGCGAGTGGATTCTAATGCGGTCGCGTCGAGGCGAGGTAGAGGGACGGGCGGAATTCACAGATAAGATGCGCCCCGGCGAGATCTTCATACCCTTCGTGAAGCTCAAGGAGCACGCGGCCAACTTCCTGACCAACGCGGCGCTGGATCCCAACTCGCGCATTCCGGAGTACAAGGTATGCGCCGTTCGCATCGAGAAGGTCCCTGAGCCCGCACCGACCGGCGAGGCGTAGCCTGATTTCGCGCCGGCTTCTTTCATACACTCTCAGGACGTATTCGGATTTCTGCATTGAGTCCACCCCTGCGAATACACATGAGAGGTGACCTCCTATCGGTCCCGTTTGCCAGGGGAGGCACACGACCCGCGATCGATCCCCCATATCGAGTGGGACAAGTGAATCCGCATCGGTCCGCCATACCAAGGGGACACGAGACCCCCTATCGGCGCCCCTTGCAAAGGGGGACACGCAACCCCTATCGGTCTCCCTTACCAAAGGGGACGCGCGATCTCCTATCGTTCAGCCATACCGATGGGAACATGTGACTCTCTATCGGTCCCCCTTACGAAGGGGGACTACAGGGGGTTCGCTGCGCTTCCGGAACAGGTGCAGAGCCTGCAATCTCAAGCCTTCCCCCGAAACCGGCCGAGAAATTGCATTTCGAGGTGGCCAATATCCACTCCCAGTCAGCTTACTTCTCCTCGGGTCTGCCAAAAATTCGGATGATCTACCGGTATGTTGCGCCGCTCCTATGGTTCCGGACGCCTTGCAACCGAAAATAGGGTAGAATTCAGCCAGCCAGCCTTTCATTCCTGCGGCACGACCCGAAAGGAAGAAAAATGAAATTCTGCATGTTCCATCTGATGCCCTACCGAGACCTGCCCGCTGACTTCGAGGACCAGTACCGCAGCATCTGCGTCGACGTCCCCAGCCATCTCTACGACCCGCTGATGGGCAGCCGCATGTACAACGACGCCCTGGACGAGCTGGTCTACGCCGACAAGATGGGCATGGACGGCGTGTGCGTCAACGAGCACCACTCGCACATGTACGGCATGATGCCGTCGCCGAACCTCATGGCCGCAGCACTGGCCCGCGAGACCAAACAGGCCGCGGTCATCGTGCTGGGCAACAGCCTGCCGCTCTACAGCCCTGCGATACGCGTGGCCGAGGAGTTCGCCATGCTGGACGCCATCAGCGGCGGACGCCTTATCGCCGGCTTCCCCGTGGGCTCGTCTCACGACACCAACTTCTCCTACGGCGAGGTACCGGCCACGCTTCGAGAGAAGTACAGAGAGGCCCACGACCTCATAATTCAGGCCTGGACCCGCGACGAGGTCTTCTCTTTCAACGGCAAGTTCAACCAGCTACGATACGTCAACGTGCTCCCCAAGCCGATACAGAAGCCTCATCCGCCGATCTGGGTCCCCGGCGGAGGCAGCGTCGAGACGTGGGACTTCTGCCTCGAAAACGACTACGTCTACTGCTACCTCAGCTACTCCGGCTACGAGAACGGCATGACGCGAATCCGGGGCTTCTGGGACCGCGCGGAGGAGCTTGGCTACGACAACAACCCGTATCGGGCGGGCTTCCTGCAGCTCGTCGTCGTCTCCGAGACCGACGAGCAGGCCGAAAAAGATTACGCCGAGCACGCCATGTACTTCTTCAAGAAGTGCCTGCACACGTACGCCGGCTTCGTCGAGGCGCCCGGATATCGCACGATGAACACCATAACGCGGAACCTGCGGTCGACCTTTGCCAACGCTCGAACCCAACAGGCCGAGGATTGGACGTGGCGCGATTACGTCGATGCCGGAAACATCATCGCCGGCAGCCCTGCTACGGTGCGCGATCGGCTTCGTGAGGCCATCAAGGGACTGAACGTCGGCAACCTCATGGTGCTGTTGCACATCGGAAGCATGCCCAAGGAGCTGACGATGAAGAACATCCAGATGTTCAGCGAGGAGGTCATGCCTCACCTTCAGGACATGTGGCCCGAGTGGGAGAATCGATGGTGGATCAAGCCGGCGGGCCAGGCGTCTCGCGAGGCGGTCTCCACGCCCGGCGATTAGTTTTTTGGCCTCCCGAGAGCAGAATTGATAATATGTCACGTGCTCTATAGAGCAATTTAATCAACAACAGAGGAGATCGGGGTGTCCACTCCCCTCAGCCAGTTTGAAAAGCCCGAAGCAAGCCAGTACCTGGGAAAACGAAAGCTGTTCCTCGTGCCCAACTTCCCCTTTCCGCCGGACGTGCCGGACGAGCTAAAGTCCTTGGTGGAAAAGTATTGGACCGAGCTTCGCGACCACGTGAACAACCTCGAACGCTCGCTGGGCGCGGTAGGTCACGTATTTCACGAGATGCTGTTCGTAGATGGCGAAGAGGGCCTGAGCATGCTCGAGCAGCTCAATCCTCAGGGTCACCCGTTTATCAGATCCTTGTGCAGCTCGACGGCTACCCTGGAGGCCACCGAGGACGGCGACATCCTGCAAGAGAACGCCGACTGGCAGCGCTGCCTTTCCATAGGGCTGGTCAGCAAGAAGGTCCTGGACCTCGCCATGGAGGGCTATCAGGAGACGACTCAGAAGCGGTTCGAGCACATTGGGTCTCGAATAGATGAGACGCTAAAGGAGAACGAGACCGGCGTTCTGTTCATTCGCGAGGACCACAGGGTCCAGTTCCCCAACGACATCCAGGTCTTCTACGTTGCGCCTCCGGCCCTGAACGATCTGAAGCGCTGGCTTAACGACCAGAGCCAGGCCGCCCAACGGGCTGCCGAAGCTGCGCGACAGGCCGCCCAGTCGACGCAAGATGAGCCGGCTGAAGAGACCGAGCCCGTGAATTCATCTGAGCATAGCGAAAATACCGAGCCCGCCGAGCAGGGCGAGACGGGGCAAGGGAATTAGGAGGCAACGCCATGACTACTGAAACGAGGCGGATGACCTACGAAGAATATTTGGAAGGGCCTGAGATAAAAGGGCGTTACGACATCGTTGACGGGGTACTTAAAATGGCGCCTAGTCCTACAAGAAAACACCAGGAAATCTTAGGTCAACTATACCATTTGCTGCGTAATTTTCTAGACGAAACCCGCTTGGGTAGTGCATTCATCGCTCCGCTTGACGTTGTCATTGAGAGAGAGCCGTTGAAAATTCGTCAGCCAGACCTATTATTCGTGAGCAACGAACGGGCTGAAATACTGCACGATATTGTGGAGGGCGCACCGGACTTAGTCGTCGAGATACTATCGCCCAGCAACTCCCGGGCCGATATTCAAGAAAAACTGGACGATTACGCAGGCCTCGGGGTCAGCGAATGCTGGCTGGTTTCCCCTGAGGGCAGAACAGTGGAGGTGCTGACTGCGGCAGAAAGCGGCGGGG
>JADFQF010000228.1 GCA_022561955.1 Chloroflexota bacterium
TCAGGGACTTCCTCAGTCTCAGGCAGTTCTGGAAAGAGCGGCAGCTTGGACATAACACACCTCTGATGACAGTTGCACATTATTTTACACAATCCGATTACTGCCTACCTAAAAGATCACAGCCTCTGAGGCGGACCGGAATCCAGAGTACAAAGTCCAGCTAAGGACATGAGCTTCGGGCATTGCGACCATTTGAGAACGTCCGCTATACACTAATTGTCACGTAAATTCTCCAAATGTCACGTAATTTCCCCTCCACAATCCACGGACTCGTGCAAACATTTACCTGGTACCTGCCTGGACAACACCTGGAAGTGGCTCTTTATCGAAATTAGGTTTCGAGTCGACAACAGATATGTGCCGCAATATCCGAACCTTTGCGGCAAGCTTTTGGGCAGGTCCGCGACAAACGTAGTCGTTGGTGGCTCGACTACCCTTTGGAAGGCGACGAGCCCGGCCATGTAGTAGCTCAAAGCTAAATCTCGGCGTAGATCAATACAGTTGACACGGGAGGATGTAGATGGGTGAGGAAAAGACCACGGACGAGTCCAAGAAGAAATACGAGAAGCCTGAGTTGATGGTGCACGGAGACCTCCGGAAGATCACTAAGGCCGGCGGCGGCTACCAGACCGACGTTCCTATTGGAACGACGGTAGACGACGATACGACGATCAACGACGTGACCTCGTAGGCGTCGACCTTGCAATCGACCTGAATATAGGTCGGCAATACCGAAAATAGTGCCGGGCGCTTTGCAGGGCTATCGCGGGGGACTCTTCTTGGTCCTCCATTATGGACATCCGCGCACCTGAAAGCGCCCCCGTACGACGGGCCGACGCTTCAGGCCCTGGAAAGCACTGACTTGGCAGGCCATCGGCTTGCCGTCAGGGCATTCGATCCTTCGCCCTCCAGACGAGATGCTTCATCTCGTCGCCCTCGACGCGGGAAAACGCGGCGCTATGTATGTCGATCGAAAACAGGTGGAACTCGGGCTCCTCGGGCTTCCACCCTATTTTTTCGAACAACGCATCGCAGAATCGACTCCTGACCTCGAGGTCGTTTTCTTCGACGGCGAAGCCGAACGCCTTGAAATCGCCCTCGGTGCCGTCCTTGTTGGAAACGATGCTGTTGACGGTGCACCTGGGGTCGCGCAGGAGGTCAAGCGCCTTTCGCGACCGCCACATCATGCCAAGGCAAAGCCGGCCTTCGAATAGCAGCGGCTCCACCGGGCTTATTCGCGGCCACCCGTCCTTTCTTATGGTCCCGACCAGCACCAGGCCCGTGCTCTCGAAGCGCTCCTCTCCGAGAGCGGCCAGGTCCGGTGCCTCCAGCTTGAATTCGCTCCAGTTCAAATGCCCTCTCCCCTCGGCCTGGCGCTCGACTCCTCGATTATTATCTCGACAGAGGGACGCCTGAACGCCGTCCACACGCCATTTCCCCTAAACTGCCGCGACTCATCCAAAAGAGGCCTATTCACAATATTGCCACCGGATGTTCCCCGTCATTGTCACGTAGCCACACTATCCTTGAAGTGAAGGCAGGGCCCTCGTGGTGATGCAACGGCCTACCCCGCATCATCAACATGACCTCGCTAGTCTTCGTGGCCCTGCCTTCACTCTCTACACCAGCCCGATTTGTCCTCCCAATACCCGTGTTGACCTGACGCCGCCATCATACTATCCTGCTGCGTAGGCTCGGGGGCCGCACTCGTGAATTTTCTCGGCCAAGACCAGTAACCAGACTACTCAGCTGCGACTGAGATGAAGAAGAGCAGACCTGAGCAGCGGCCTGCGGCTATATTACCCTTTGTAATTTGGGGAAGCCGGCCAATGATTGCAATTACACAACATTCAGTGAATCTCGTTGTAGAATCCGGCGGTTGGCGCAGAAGGTTATTCGCCTTCGCACTCATCGGGGTCTCCATCGTGTTCACTTTTCTGCTGGTGACCTCGTTCTATCCGGGTGAGAGCTTCATCGACAGGTTGGGTGTGGCTTATGCCGCCGTCTGGCAGCCCACTACGCAACGACCGTTCACTTTCATAATGCGGGACAATCCCTGGCTTCTCGTAATCCCGGCCGTCGCCGTCACCCTGACGGTGGGTTCGCTCACACCCCTAACGTCTTGGTGGCGGGCGGCGGCGATGTATCTCGCGCTGGGAATAGGTGTAGTGCTCGGGCACGTATTCTGGTAGATAAGATTTTTCAGAGTTGGAGCTAGAGATGTATCTGCGAAAGTGCGGATACGTAGGCCGAGAGCTCCATATTCCACCGGCACAGCGCCTTAACCATCTGCTAAAAAACCAACATCTGTTGACTTCATCGCCCGAGACTGCAATGCTTCTCGTCGTTGTCTCGCCACGGAATCCCGATGTCGCCTCCAGCCAATGACTGAGACCAGCATTCAACATGGAAACGACTAATGTCACGCCCACCGCGACCCACGAACCTGAGAGGACGGGAAAGTTCATAGTTCCCGGGCTTGCGGGCGGGCACGCCGTGTTCCACTGGGGGCTGCAGAGCTTCCTCGTGCTCCTCCCCGAAATTCAGGCCGCCTTCCAGCTCAGTGGCGTCGGCGTCGGCGCGATCCTCACCGTCAGAGAGGTCGTCTCCGGGCTGGTCACCCTGCCGGGCGGAGTCGTGGTCGACATGCTCCGGCGGCACTGGGGAATCTTCCTCACCGTCTGTATATTGGGCTTCAGCGCCGGGGCCCTGCTGATGGGACTGTCTCCGGTCTACGCCCTGCTGATCGTCGGCATGGCGCTGGTGGCGGTAAGCCACTCGATCTGGCACCTGCTCGCGGGGGCCTCACTTTCGCACCATTTCCCCGACAGGCGGGGCATTACCCTGTCCATTCACGGTGTCGGAGGAAGCATCGGGGACGTCGCCGGACCGCTGGTCACGGGGGCGCTGCTGGGTCTGCTGAGCTGGAGAGGCATCCTCAGCATCTACGCCGCCGTGCCCTTCTTCCTCGCCTTTACACTGATTTTTGCCTTCAAGAAAATCGGCCAAAGCAGCGACGGTACTGCCGATACCGTCGAGTTCAAGGCCAGAATGACGGCGACACGACAGCTTCTGAAGGTCCCGAGCCTGTGGGGGATCGCGCTGGTAAAGGGCCTGAGGGGAATGTCCCTGGTGGCGCTTCTCACGACGCTGCCGCTCTATCTGGGCAACGAGCTCGACCTCGGCTACTTCACGAGGGGATACCACGTCGGCCTTCTAATAGCCTTCGGGCTGATAGCGAAGCCTGCCGCAGGGTACCTGTCGGACCGCATCGGCAGAAGGAAGGTCCTGGTGCCGGGCCTGATATGGTCCTGCGCCATGTGTCTCTTGCTGACCGTTTACACCGACGGGCTTGCCTTCACCATACTGATCGCGCTGCTTGGCCTCTTCCTATACCCGGACCAGCCCGTTTTGACCGCCGCGGCGCTGGACCTGGTCGACCGAAACGTCGCCTCCACGATGCTGGGGATGACATCATTTGCCGCCTTCGGTCTCAGCGCGTTGTCGCCGCTAATCGCCGGGGCCCTGTACGAGTCCATGGGCCTGACGGCGACGCTGTTCTACGTCGCGGCCCTCTTCGCGCTGGCCGCCGCCATAATGCTGGTCCTGCCGCTGAAGCGGGTGGGGCGGGCAGACGCATAGACTCGAAGGTAAGATTCGGTTTGGGCAAAAAGACAGCATGAGGTTACGCTGGAATGGTCGCCCGCCAGGATGACGGACTTACTAGATAGTGGCTTGGTAGATAGCGGGACGATACCTTGGCGGCGGGATGGGTTTGCCCGACTCGAGTGCCGCTTCCAACCACACGGCTTTCGCAAGCTCTACCTCCGCCACAGCCTCCTCTGGCGTAGCACCAAGTGCAGAGCACGACTCGAGGTCTGGAATATCGGCGATGTATGCGCCGTCCTCGCCGCTATCGCAGATGTCG
>JADFQF010000229.1 GCA_022561955.1 Chloroflexota bacterium
CGTCAATTTTCGTGAGTTCGACATCGGGTCTTCTCGAAAGGTTGAAGGCGATCGCGGCCCCGACGATTCCCGCCCCGATGACGACGATTTTACGTTTGGTTTTAGAATCCGGCATATCTTTTCACACTCCGTAGAATGCACAGACTGGACGCCCCACGATTGATAACATGAATGGCCGGCGCCCGCAACTATCCGCGTGGCAGCCTTTGCTAAGCCGTGGGAAAGAAAAGCGCCAACCATACAGAAACGCAAAAAGAAGCCTGGCGGAGCCAAATGTCCGGCCAAGAGAACGACCGCGCATCACCTTCACCAAGACTCATGAATGCGGGCCATGACGACGCGGTCGACTGCATGAGATCAGGCGGGTGTGGGTGCCGTTTATAGGCGTCGCTGGTAAGATGCGAACGCCGGTCACATAATTTGGAGCCTAAGGCCGACGACATGGATATGCTCGGGAACGCCGCTCTACCGTGCGCTGTGAGTCCTGAGTTCCGGCTGTCACTCAATATGAGGCGGGCAAATTCGACCTGGATGAGGTGGTTCTAATGGGCGCCGGTAAGGATGACGTATGTTCAAATTCTTAGTGATACTGGCCGTCAGCATAGGCATCCTGGTCGTGCTGATTTGGCTGTCTCCCATATTTGTGCTGTCCACCAACCTTCGTTGCCCCGACTGCGAGACCATCCCCGTTACGCGGATCATTGACGGTGACACCTTCGTGTCAGGCGAAACTCGCATCAGGCTATATGGCATGGACACTCCGGAGATAGGTGAGAAATGTGCCGATGAGGCTACGGAGCGCCTGAAGAAACTGGCCGGCGATACCGTGAGGGTGGAGCGAGGGCCGCGGCTGACCGATGTCTATGGACGTAGCCTGGCCTATGTCTACACAGAATCGGGACTGAGCATAGACGAGCTGCTGGTGAAAGAGGGACTTGCCGTGGCCTGGACTCGGGACGGCCGGCACATGGATTACCTGATGGATCTGGAACGAGAAACGAAATCAGAGGGCATCGGGTGTCTCTGGAAGTAGGGCAGTCATGCTGATGGTGGTCATGCTGAGAAGTACGCCTGGCTTCGCGATGTATCGGAGCCCGATTCGCAGCATCGTCAAAACAAAAGGAGATTCGTTCTCTCCCCCTTGCTAAGGGGGAGATTGAGAGGGGGTTGCGCCCTGCGCCGGACTCCTCGTTACCGGCTCCAGAAGGCGATTCCCAGCATGCCGGGGCCGGTGTGAGTCCCCATCACCGGCGTGAACTCGCTGACGAACAGCTCCTCACACTCAAAGGCCGCGCCGACCTCCTGGCGAAGCCGCTCCGCCTCATCGGCTGCGTCCGCGTGTATCACGGTCGCATGGACCTCGTCGCCATCGACTCGCTCCTTCATCAGCCTCATGAGCCGTGCGGCGGCCCGCCCGCGCGTCCTGGGCCTCGCGAGGTTCCTGACTTCGCCCTCCCGCAGCTCGAATATCGGCTTCAGCCTCAGCAGGGACGTGGCGAGGTGTGCGACACCGGGCACGCGGCCGCCCTTCCAAAGATAATAAAGGGTGTCCAGGTACGCCAATAGCCTCACGCGGGATATGACATCACTGGTAGCCGCCATGACGTCGTCCAGCGACTTGCCCGACTCAGCAGACCGCCAGGCCTCCAGGGTGACCAGCGCCTCGCCGCCGGCCGCCGTCCCGCTCTCCAGCACCTCTATGCGCGTACGGGGAAGGGACGCAGCGGTCTGCATGGCGCCCGCCCGCGCCGAGTCCGCCGACGAGCTGAACCGCGATGCGACGGTGAGGCAGAGTATGTCATTGCCTGCCTGCGCCGCATTAGCAAACGCCTCGGCGAACGCGGCCGGCGAGGGAGAAGAGGTCGTCGTGATGCTCGAAGAGCCTCTCTGCGCCCTGTAGAAATCGGTGGGCGAAATGTCGATGCCGTCGAGAAATACCTCGCCCTTCATCTGGAGGCTCATGGGCACGACGTAGAGGCCGGGCAAGCCTCTGAATTCAGTCGGCAGCGAAGCCGCGCTGTCCACGACGATGCTGACCTGGGGGCTACTGCTCAACGATATATCCGGTCACAGCTTCAACCGGACAGGTCCTTGGTGGGAAGATCCGTGGGCTTGGTCTGCGCCGGCGACTTGGACTCTTGATAGTCCAGAAGCGCGGGAGTGAGTAGTATCGCCAGCGAGATGGCGGAAAAGAAGAATACGGCAAAGTAGCCCGCGCCGCCCTGATAGCTGACCCACGCCAGAACGATCAGAGATGGCGCCGTGATGATGAGCAGCACGACCCGAATCATCCGGCGGCCGACCCGAAAGAATACGGCGGTGGCCGCGCCGAGTATCAGGAACACGATGGCGGCGGCGCTGTCGATTTCCTGCATGACCCTGGCATCGGACTGCAAGACCTCACCCCGGTTGTAGAAGTAGAAGAACCAGTACCCCAGGAAGGGCAGCGGCAAGACCGCGAGGGAGGCCATTATCCAATCGGGCCTGACGACCTTCGACACGTTCTTGATGACGAACCAGAGCGAGAAGGCGACATAGGCAAGGGAGGCGATATATATGGGAATGGAGAAGGGAAGCACGCTTCGAGCCACGACGGACCAGGCGCCGTATCCCACCGCGGTCATCGCCAGCCCCCAGGACAATATCGGCACCACCAGGCAGTAGCCAAGCCAGGGATACGTCCAGCGAGCACGTCCCTTTCGCCAGCCCAGCACCGTCATGCCCACGGACGCCGCCACCAGAATGGCGACCCACGCTGGGTTCACCCACAGGTGAAGGGCAAACATCAGGGATAGTAGAAGGTGGGGCAGGGCGGCAAGCGTGGTGTGATTCCATGTACCCCGGGAGTGGACCTCGTAGAGACGCTCGGCGATCTCATCGGAGGCGCCAAAGTCGTTGATTGCGGCATGTAGCGCGACGTCCGAGGCCACGCCGGTCTCCATGAGCTCCTGCGCCCTGTCCGAGATGTGGGATTCCAGCTCACTCAAGATCCCACGCTCTTCCCCGGGGTCTAGGTGAAGCTGTCGAGCAAGGTCATTGAGATAACCACGTATATGGGAGGTCATGGGGGTCCTTTCCCATCTCGCAGTCTAGTCGCTGCTGGGCTGCGCCACCAGGTTCACGGCCGTGGTGAAGAGGTTCCACTCCTCGAGCATCGAGGCCAATTTCGTCCGGCCCTTCTCGGTTATGTAATAGTATCGCCGGTCCTGGCCGCTTGCCGAGCTCTGCCATTTCCCGGTGATCAGGTCGTCCCGCTCCAGTCTGTGAAGCGCGGGGTATAGCGTTCCCTCTTTGAAACGGAAATAGCCGCTGCTCCTGCTGTCCATCTCTTTGACGAGCTGATATCCGTACATGGCTTCCCCTAGGAGGAGGGAAAGTAGGAGGGTCTCAGTGCTGCCTTTTAGTAGCTCTCTACGATACAAATCCAGCGCTACCTCCATCATATGCCGCGACCTCCCGAATTATGTCTTATCGCATATACGGAGTCAAGGCTGGGGCGGATTTTCGGACCCCCTCTCAGCTGGACTCTGTACATTCCGAATGAGCCTCTAAACGAAGGCGTACAGCTAATGGCCAGTAATCGGCAGACTTTTTGCACGTCGAGTCTGCAGGGCGATGTACGGAAAGCTCTTGAACGATGAGATAGGTGTTCATGCGGCAGGGCGAAGGCATCATTTTAAACCCGCTCGAACGCCCCCGTCATTCCGGCGAAAGCCGGAATCCAGAGGGCCCCTTCGCACGGGAGAAGACGATCGAGGGATGGAGGCGAGCGTGGAAAGTCGAGATGATCGAGAAGGGTAATTGGGGTTGGCGGGACCTGTATGAAGGGATAGTCTGGCTGGATTCCGGCGAAAGCCGGAATGACGGACGCTCACCAAGCTCGACTTTGTCCATTCCGAATGAGC